>CANJEY010000244.1 GCA_947472615.1 Beijerinckiaceae bacterium | reverse complement strand
GCCGCGATGCGGAAATACCCCGCAATCGCGCAAATGCACGCCAGACCAGAATCCAGCGGCGGCGCAGACGACGGAGCCATCTCGGCCGGATCAACCGTCTTGTTCATAGCGTCTGCCCGAAAAACGCCGGGGAGCGGGCCAATCCGCACGCGACCATTTTGCGCCTCACGCTGTATTGCGGCAGCCGCCAATCTGCCAATTCGTCCAAACTCAAATAACGACCAATCAAGACGACTGTAACTCAAACACCTTCAATTTGTAACAGAGGGCGCCGCCAGAGCGCGGAACGTTCGGGCTCAACGCAATCATGGTTAAGGTGTTGCAAAGAGTTTTAATGTTGCGGCGACGCGGCCCGACCCTCTAGGTTCGGACACGAAATCAAAGTCCGGGAGTCGAAAATGCCCTGTCGTCGCGCCGTCACAGCCCTGAGCGTCGCCGTTCTGTCGGCCGCCCTGTCGGTTGCGCCGGCCAGCGCAGCCGACCCAATCTTGATGTACAGCGGGCCGGACCGAACGCAGAAGCTGATCGAGGGCGCGCGCGCCGAAGGACAGGTCGTCCTATACGCGACCATCATCGTCAATCAGGCGTTGCGGCCTCTGGCGGAGGCGTTCAACAAGAAATACCCCTTCGTCAAAATGACATTCTGGCGGGGCGATTCAGAGGAAATCCTCGCCAAGGGCATCGCCGAAGGGCGCGCCGGCAACATCATCGGCGATGTTCTCGAAGGCCCCGGCATCGGCGAACTCGCCGTGCAGGCGAACCTCGCCGAAGCCTATACGACGCCGGCGGTGGCGGACTATCCAGAGGCCTACCGTGACCCGCGCCATCTGTGGGTGGTGGATCGCGTCAGCTATTACAGCCTCGCCTACAATACCAAGATGGTGCCGAAGGACGAGGTGCCGAAGACCTACGACGACCTGCTCGATCCGAAATGGAAGGGTCGCATGGCGTGGCGGGTCGGCACGTCGGGTGGCATGCCGCTGTTCCTGTCGACCCTGCGCTACGCGTGGGGCGAAGAGCGGGCGATGGCCTATCTGCAGAAGCTGCGCACCCAGAACATCGTCAACTTCGCAGCCGGCAGCGCCCGCACGCTCGTCGATCGCGTCATGGCCGGCGAATACCCGCTGGCGATCAGCATCTTCGCGCATCATCCGCTCATCAGCTTCGCCAAGGGCGCGCCGGTCTATTCGCAATTGCTCGATCCGGTGACGACGACGTCCTCGACCGTGATCGTCACGAAAGGCACCAAGCACCCGCACGCGGCGTTGCTGCTGGTCGATTACATCCTGTCGAAGGAAGGACAGGAGACGCTCGCCAAGGCCGAATATTATCCGGCGCACCCGGACGTTCCGGCGCTCCCGACCCTCGACGCGGTTGTGCCCAAGCGCGCCGGCGTGCCGGAGGCGTTCCTGACGCCGGAAACGGCCGTGAAACTGCTGCCGTCGAGCCTGAAGATCTGGGAAGACCTGTTCCGGAACTAGCGCCCCCGGAACACCGGCTTGCGCTTTTCCATGAACGCCTTGCGGCCTTCGCGATAATCCTCGCTCGCCGTGCAGGCTTCAGACAGGGCGCGGCAGGCGTCGAGGTCTGCGTCCGCGAGTCCGCCCGCCACCTGATTGACGATGCCCTTCGAGGCGCGCATGGCCAGTGGCGCATTCTGGGCGATGTTGGCGCAATAGGCCGCGAACGCCGTCTCGAACTCCGTAACCGGCGCGACGCGGTGCACAAGGCCCATGCGGTAGGCCTCCGCGGCGTTGTAGCGTTGCGCGGTAATCAGCATTTCCTTGGCGTTGGCGGGGCCGACCGCCTCGACCACCCAACTGGTGAAATCGGCCCGGTAGCCGATGCCGAGCCGCGCCGCCGGGATCGAGAACACCGCGTCGTCGGCCGCGAAGCGCAGGTCGCACGCCACCGCGATGGCGACCCCGCCGCCGAAGCAATAGCCCCTTATGCCGGCGATAGTGGGCTTGGGAAAGTTGCGGAGGTCTTCGTAGGTCTTGCGTGAGCGCGCCGCATATTCTGCGGCGAGTTCAGGCGTCGCGCGCTTCTTGTCGAATTCGGAAATGTCGGCGCCCGACACGAAGGATTTGTCGCCCGCGCCCGTCAGCACCACCAGATGAATGTCCGGGTCGGCGGCGAAATCGGCCAGAATGCCCGGCAATTGCATCGCCATGTCGATGGAGATCGCATTGCGGCGCGCCTCGTTGTCGAAGACCAGACGGCCGATCGACCCCTCTTTGCTGGCGACGATGCGGCCGTTGCTCATGTGGTTCTCCTCAGATGACGCCGCGCGCGCGGAAGCCGGCGATGTCGTCGGCGCTGTAACCGAATTCGGCGAGAATTTCTTCGGTGTGCTCGCCGTGACCGGGCGTGCGGGCGGCGATGCGCGAGTCGTCGCGGCTCATATGGATCGGCTGGCCGACGAGTTCGGCCGGTCCAGTCGGCAGATCGACCGGGCGCGCGATGCCCAGATGCTTCACCTGCGGATCGTTGAAGGTCTGGTCGACCGAATAGATCGGCCCGCATGGAATGCCGACGCGGTTGAACGCCTCGACCCAATAGGCGCGATCCTTCGTGGCGATCACTGCCTCGATGGCCGGATTGAGTTCGGCGCGGCGGACGTGGCGGCCTTCGCGCGTCGCATAATCGGGATTTCTGGCGATGGCCTCGTCGCCGAGCGCCACGCAGAACTTCTCCCACATGCGCGCCAGCGGCGCGAGATTGATGTGGCCGTCGCGGGCGCGGAACACGCCCATGGGGGTCAACTGTGCGTGGTTGTTGCCGTCCTGCCCCGGCACTTCATGTTTGACGAGCCAGCGCGCGGCCTGAAAGTCGAGCATGAAGATCTGCGCTTCGAGCAGCGAGGTCTGCACCCATTGGCCTTCGCCCGAGCGGCGCATCTCATGCAGCGCGGTGAACACGGCGTTGGCGCACAGCAAACCGGCGAACATGTCGGACAGCGCGGCGCCCGATCGCATCGGCCCACGTCCCGGCTCGCCGGTGATCGACATATGGCCGCCCATGCCTTGCGCCACCTGATCGACGCCGGCGCGCGACGCATAAGGCCCGTCCTGCCCGAAGCCCGAGATTGAGCCGTATACGATGCGCGGATTGACGGCGCGCACCTTCTCGTAATCGACGCCGAGCCGGTATTTCACGTCCGGGCGATAATTCTCCAGCACCACATCCGCCTTGCGAACCATGCGGAAGAAAATCTCGCGGCCCTCGTCGGACTTCAGGTCGAGCGTCAGGCTGCGCTTGTTGCGATGCAGGTTCTGGAAATCGCCGCCGTGGCGATGGCCCATGTCCTCGCCGTAATCGTGCGGGCCTTCGATCTTGATGACGTCCGCGCCCCAGTCGGCGAATTGTCTGGCCGTCGTCGGGCCGGCGCGCGCGCGCGTCAGGTCCAGAACGAGCAGATCAGACAACGCCGAGGCGGCGCGAACAGCAGGCATGAACAATTCCGATCAGACGGGCAGAATGATGCTACCGGCGCGTGCCGCCGGCCGCAAACGCCTCAGCTCTTCTGATCGCTGGAAACGTCGTTCATGGTCCAGCCGAACATGTCGGTCTGGTAGCCGGGCAGCTGGAATTCGCGGCCGTCGATCTTCGCGGCGAGCGCCTTCGCCAATTCGGCAGAGCCTTCGGCCTTCGAGGCGACCTCGATCTTCACCCAATTGTCGGCGGCGTTTCCAACCGGCGTCATGGTGATCACGAGACCGTCGCGCGTCTCCGCCACGTACTTGCGGGCGTTGGCGGCGGGCGCAGCGCCGGCCTTGCGCACGTCCTGAAAATCGAGGCTCTCGACGATGCCCGACATGCGCGAAATGCTGCCCGGATTGGCGGTGCGGCCTTCGGGAATGCTGGCGAGTTCGAGTTCCTTGCCGGCTTCCGGCGAGGCCACCGACAGCGCATCCTTGTCGCCGCCGGAGATCTCGACTTTCGCCACCTTGTCATGCTCGATCTTGGCGAGATTGTTATCGAACCAGTCGGACTTCATGCCCGGCAATTTCACTTCGCCGCGCACGAGCCAGGTCTGCGCATCTTCGCCGATGCGCAGGTATGAGCCGCCCTGCGGACCGCCGACCGACATATCGCGGCTGCCGACCGTAAACGTCGCGATCAAAGCGCCGCCAGCGCCCTTGATGGAAATCTGCTTGCCGGTGTCGAGCCCGCCGGGCGCAGCCGAAGCGCCGAGGCCGAGATCGGCGTAACGCGTCGGATCGGACGTCTTGGCTTCCTCGAACCGCAGCGAACCGGCGGTGATGACGAGATCGCGCACCACGTCGAGCTTCACCGGATAATTCGAGCCGGCGGCCACGAAGCCTCCGTCCTTGCGCTCGACCGTGATGCTCTTGTCGCCGTCCTTGAAGTCGATGGACGAGATTTCAGCGCCCTTCGTCTCAATGGCGGGAAACACCACCTGACCGCGCCGGTCGGACGCGATGTTGGATGGATTCTGCTTCATCACGGCGGTCGTCGCCGCGAGGGCAGCGACGGTGACGACGGCGAGAAGACCCAGACCTTTGGCGTTCATCACGATCCCCCTCAGGCTGACTTGGTGGGTAGCGGCCGCTTCGGCCGGCGCAGGGCGAAGAGCAGCGCAATCACCCCGATCCCCAGCGGCACGAGGCCGACGTTGATCGCCGTGATCCAGCTCTTCAGGCTATCGACGTCGCGGCGCAGCGCGAACTGCACGTCGCGCAATTCGGAACGGATCGCCAGCATCTGCGAGCGGAAGCCTTCAACAGCCTTCACCTGCTGCGGCGACAGCGCATCGGCAGCCGCGCCTTCGGCCTTCGGCAATTGCGCCATCTTGGCCTGCGTTTCCTTGAGCTGGGTCAGCAGCTCCTGCTCCTTGGCGCGATAGCGCGCGTCGGCGTCCTTCTCCATCGTCTGGATGCGCTCAAACGGACGCCACGACACGCCACGGCCGCGCAGGTCGGTCAGCGCAGCGCCGCCCACCATCTGTTCAATGGCGTTGTTGACGAAGTCGCCGTTGTTGGCGAAGGCCTGCGAGAACGACTGTCCTAGCAGGTTACGGGTGGTGATCCAGTTGCGGTCCATCAGCATGTCGGCGTCGGCGACCAGAATCACGTTCGCAGGCGCTGATGACTTTTTCAGCGGGTCGCCGGCGCGCTGCGAGCCTTCCGGCTTGGCGTCCGCATAGGCGCTGTCGAGCGTGCCGGTGAGGCGCGCAGCCAGAACCGGCGGCTTGTCGGCCTTCTTCAGGTTGGCGAGGAAGCGGCGCGGATCGCCCTGCCGGTCGGCGACGATATTGGCTTCCATCGTGCCGGCGGCGGCGGACGCGGTGATAAGCGGACGCAGCTTCGCGCTGTCCTTGGTGGACGTGAACGAACCCACCGAGGTCATGATGATCGCCGAGAGCTGCGACAGCATGGCGTCGCTGGTGTCGAACGCTTCCTTGCGCATGGCCAGCCACGGCAGGTTGGCGGCCGCCACCGGCCGGCCTTCGACGTTGCGCTCGGTCTGCAGCGCATAGGTCGGATCGCCGACCGAACGCTTCGAGTCGAAGCCGACGCCCCATGCGCCAAACAGCTTGTCGAGGCTGGACGACGGATCGGCCGGCGGCTGGCCGCGCGGGCCGATCTGGTTTTCGGCGTATGGATCGACGAAGATCATCGTCGCGCCGCCCGTCAGCACCCATTGGTCGAGCGTGTATTGCGTGCGCTCCGACAGGTTCTGCGGATGCACGACCATCACGACCTTGGTGTCGTCGGGGAACGAGTCGATCTCGCCGCCCACGGGCTTCACGTCGAAGAATTGCTTCATCTGCGTGAGCACTTGCTGCTGCGGCATGCCAATCTGCGGATTGCCGGCGAGCGCCAGTCCGTCGATCACCGCCACGACCGCCTTGCCGCGCCGTCCGAGCTCCGACACCATGCGGGTCAGATCGTATTCGAGGAAGGCTTCGCGATCAGGCGAAAACACGCCGATGGTGGCGCGCCCCGTGGTCGAATTTGTCGCCGCGAGGCCGAAGAACAATTGCTCTCCGCTTGCTGACGCGAACGGGCTAATGCCGAAGCCGACCGCGCGATCCTCGTCTTCGGAGAACGGCTTCGGGTCGATCACTTCCAGCACGATGCGGCCGTTGGCGCCCGCCACATAGGCGTCGAGCATGGAGCGCACGCGCGCCGCAAAGGCCGCGATCTGCGGCGCCTCCTTGGTCAGGCCCGACGACATGAAGAACCGGAAGCGCAGCGGCTCCTTGATCTCGCCAAGCAGCGCCAGCGTGCCGTTGCTCAGCGAGTAAAGACGCTGCTGCGTCAGGTCGAGACGCGCGCTGCGAAACACCTGTGAGCTGATGAGATTGACGCAGCCGAACGTCACAGCGCCCAGCACTGCGGCTGCGATGGCGATCCGGCCGGTTCCGAACTTGTTCAGAGTCGAAGACATCCGTTACCCTCACGCGGCTTTCTTGACTTCGATCGCGCGCACGTTGAGCCACAGCGCGAACACGATCAAGGACACGAAGAAGATCATCGACGGCAGTTCCAGCACGCCATCCGTGATGCGCTGGAAATTGCCGATGAACGACATGGAGCGGATCACTTCCATCACCAGCGGCGGCGCCCAGGAGCGCAGGCCCGCCAGCACCAGCTCGAAGCCGGCCATCACGAACAGGAAGCCGACGGCCGCCGAACCGATGAAGGCCAGAACCTGACTCTTGGTCAGCGCCGAAATGCAGGCAGAGATCGCCAGAAATGCGCCGGCCATCAGCCACGAGCCGATGTAGGAGGCTAGCACCACGCCGTTGTCGGGCGAACCAAGGTAATTCACCGTGATCCACAGCGGCATGGTCAGCGCCAGCGCGACGCCTGCGAAGGCCCACGCGGCGAGCCACTTGCCGACAACCACTTC
>CANJEY010000243.1 GCA_947472615.1 Beijerinckiaceae bacterium | reverse complement strand
TGGCGAAGGAAAGCCCCGCGCTGATCGCCAAGCTGCCTCTCGACTTCAAGGCGGCGGGCGCGGCGATGCATGCCGGCTTCGATCAGCTCGCGGCGGCGGCCCGCGGCGGCGCTTCCCAGGCGCGGCTGACCACAATGTTGTCGGAACAGATCGCCGGTTGCGTCGCCTGCCACGCCAACTATCGCGCAGCGCCCTGACGGGATCGTCCTGCGCAGCTTCGGAACCTCGCCATCGGGTTGATTTGGTGCTAGCCAGCCCTGCGCCGGCGCGGTCGGCCGCAACTCGAAACAGGACCGTTCTGAATGACCCGTTCGTCGCTTCTGCGTGGGCATGAATTCGTCGAAGGCATCGGCGGACGTCTGAACCGCCCCAAGGCCGATTCCTACAAGCGAGCCGTGCTGGCGATCGAGGGCCGAAACAACGAATACCTCGCCCGCTACATGCTGGCAGGCGATCTCGCCTGCGTACTGTCGGCCTGGGAACTGGGCGTGACGCCTGACGCAGACGCAAAGGCCCTGATCGCCTGCCTGCTCGACCTCCTGCCCCGCGCCGACGATCTGGGCCGCGAAAACGCCCAGGGCGACATTATCCTGCAGCGCGAGTTCTGGGTGCATGACGCGGTCGGCTCCGACGTCGGCGCATGGTTGCATGTGGGCCGCAACCGCGCCGAGAGCCTGCGCGGCTCCCTGCCGCGCCTGTATTTCCGCGATGTGCTGTGGCATCAACATGTGGCGCTCGAACGCCTCGTGCGAGCTCTGGTCGACCGCGCCGGACCGACGCTGGAGTCGATTGCGCCCTTCTATCATCACCTGCAGCACGCCGGCCGCACTTCGCTCGGCGAATATCTGTTGTCGTTCGCGACAAACTTTCACGGTCATTTCGAGCGCATTGAACAGGCCGACAAGCGCCTCGACCTCGCGCCGCCGCCCAACACCGGCCGTAAGATCGTCGTCGACCTGATCAACCGCATGGGGCACCGCCTCGGCTTCACGGAAGTCGCGAAGCTGTGGCAGGAATTGTTCATCACCGAAGAACACTTCTCCGAGCCGTTCTTCATTTTTGCGCAGATCTCGGTGGCGCTGGCGCGTCTCGCCGAAGACCTGCGGCTGTGGATGACGTCCGAATTCGACTTCTTCGAACTGGCCGACGAACATGCGTCCGGCAGCAGCGGACGTCCGCAGAAGAAGAACCCTTTCGGACTGCAGGCTGTCATCGGCGGAGCGGCGATCGGCGCCGGGCGCATCGCGGCGCAATTCGCTCTCAATATCACCGTGTCGGAAGAGGCTGACACGACCTATCACGCGTATTCGATGTACCAGTTCTCACGCGACGTGATCGAGTGGACGCACTTCATGGCGGAAGTCATCGAACGCGGCGACTTCAAGCTCGGAGAACTCGAGAAGAAATCCACGATGGGCTTCGCGGGTTCCCGCGAGGCGCTCGATATCCTCGTTTACGACCACAAGATTCCCTATCGCTTCGCGCATCGTTCGCTGGGCGCCTTAGTCCGCGAAGCCTCCGCCGGCGCGAGCGAGACGGAGTTGACCGCCAACCTCACCAAATTCCTGGCCGATTATCCGCAGGTCGATTGTCAGGAAGTCGTGCGCGTCGCCACTGGCGTCTCGAAGCGCTACATCCTGCTCAACGTCGACGCCTTCAGGCAGGTCCACACGGACCTCGGCGCGAAGCTCGATACGATCGGCAAGACCCGCAAGGAAAATCCGGTCGACAGCGCGATCGACAAGCTGATGGACGAAGGCCGCGCCGCGCTGGCGAAACCCTGACCCGGACGCACACATGACCACAAGCCGCAGCGTCGTCGTCATCTGCATCACGCCGTTCGACGCCGACGGGCGTGTGGATGAAGTTGCGCTGCGCGCCCATCTCGGACGACTGCGCGAAGCGGGCGTGTGCGTCTATGTGGTCGGCAGCGGCAGTGGCGAAGGCTATTCGCTGACCCGCGAGGAACGCGATCGCATCATGACGATCGCGGTCGAGGAACTGAAGGGTCGCATCCCCGTTCGCGCCATGGGCTGCGAGCCGCGCCTCATCGACGACATGATCGAATTCCTGCAATCGGCCGAGCGCATCGGCCTCGACGCCGCGCAGATCTTCTCGCTCGAAATCGGGCATGGTTCGAAGCCGACGCGCGCCGAACTGGAACGCTATTATTGCTCGGTGATCGAATCGACCTCGATCCCGCTCTACCTGTCGAGCCATCAGGCGTCGGGCTATTTCATTCCGCTCGACCTCATCGAAAAGCTGGCGGCGAAATATCCGCACCTCACGGGCGTCGCGTATGGCGGCTCCGATCTCGACTATCTCTCCGCCCTGATCCGCCGCATGCGCGGCCGCCTCGATGTCCATTGCGCCGGCGCGTACAACGCCATGACGGTGCTGGCGCTCGGCGGCAATGGCTACATGGGGCCAGAGGGCAATCTGGCGCCGAAACTCTGCGCATCCGTGATCGCCGCATTCGACGCCGGCGATCTCGAAGCGCTGCGCACCAACTTCGATAAGGTGATGGGGCTCTGGTCAATCACCAGCCACTATGGCGGCAGCATGCTGCGCGGATTGAAGCCGCTGATGAACGCCTATGGCTTGCGCGCCGGTTCGCTGCGCTCGCCGCGTGTGCCGATCGGCGAAAACGATCTGCGCGACATGATCGCAGCCGTCGAGGCCTTGCAGATTCCCGAACTCGCCGGCCTGAAGGCCGATCTTTCCCGCGCCGTCTGAGGAGCAAACATGAAAGCCGACGCCGCCCTGTTCGCCGAATTCCGCCGCCTGACGCAGGATTTCATCATCGTGCCGGACGCCTGGGACATCATGAGCGCTGTCGTCATGCAGACCTGTGGTTACAAGGCGATCTCGACCACAAGCGTCGGTCTGGGCTTCGCCATCGGCGCGCCGGCAGACATCATCATTCCCCGCGACGACATGCTGCGCGTGGTGCGCGACATCTGCGCCGCCGTGAAAGTGCCGGTCAGCGTCGATCTCGAGTCCGGATATGCGGACACGATCGACGGCGTTGAGGAGGTCGTTCGCATGACGATCGACGCCGGCGCAGCCGCAGTGGCGCTCGAAGACAGCGACGGCGTGCCCGGCAAGGCGCTGCGTCCCGCCGAAGAACACGCCGAACGCATCCGCGCCGCGCGCCGCGCAGCAGACAAGGAAAAGGTCGCGCTGTTCATCAACGGCCGCAGCGATTGCTTCTGGCTCAACGACGGCAAGTCCGACGCCGACAAGGTGGCGGAATCGATCCGCCGCGGCAATCTCTATCTCGATGCGGGCGCCAACGGCGTCTTCATCTCGTCGAGCCGTCCGCTGTCGCCGGCGATTCTGCGCGAGCTCGCCAGCGGCCTGCGCGGCCCGCTGAGCGTGCTGTTCAGCTCGCCCGAAATTCCCGTCGCAGACTATGCCGGGCTCGGCGTCAAACGCCTCATCCTCGGTTCTCTGCCGATGCGCGCGCAGACCGGCTACATGATGAAGGCGCTGAACGCCGTGAAGGACACTGGCGATTCTTCAGGCTTCCAGCAGTTCGCGATTCCCACCAAGGACATCAACGGACTGGTGCGGCCCTTCTGGCAAACGACCCGAACCTGAGGCGAACCCATGTCTCACGAAATGCCGGCGCTGCCGCAATCGCTCGACGATTTTCTCGCTCCGAAGACGACGGCGCTGGTGATGTGGGACATGCAGAAGGGCCTCGCCGGCAAGGCGAAACATGCGGCGAAAGTAGCCGCAAATGCGAAGCTGCTGCTCGATGCGGCCGAGCGCGCCGGCGTGCAGGTCATCTGGAGCCGCCACGTGCTGCCGGCTTTGCATCTGACCGCAGGCCCCTTCCTGCTGTTTCTGATGAAGAAGCAGAAGGTCGATCATCCGTCGAAACTTGCCCCCACGATGCAGGAAGGCATGGAGGAGACGGAGTTCCTCGACGGCTTCAAACCTGCGCCACATCACATCGTGCTCGAAAAGAGCCAGCCTTCGCTGTTCGTCGATACGCCGCTGCAATTGCGGCTCGCAACGCTCGGCGTGAGAACGCTGGTGCTGTGCGGCGTCGCGACCGACATCGGGGTCGAGTTCACGGCGCGCCATGCCGCCGCGTGCGGCTTCTATTCGGTGATCGCCGAGGACGCGACCGGCTCCTACACCGACGAAGCGCACGAGCGCAGCATCGCATTCCTGCGCAACTGGACGACTCCGGTGGTGTCAACCGCAGAGATTTGCGCTGTGTGGGCAACACAGAACGGCTGATTGCTAGTTCGACAGCGTCGTCTTCAGCGTTCCGAAGAAGCGATCGGCGAGAAACAGGATGACGAAGACGATCGTCGCCTGCACCACTGCCACCGCGAACGCCTCCGTCTGAGTCCCGCTCAGCATGCGGCTCCACAGCAGCACTGGCAGCGTCAAAGTGTCAGGTGTATAGAGTACGATCGTGATGCTGATCTCCATGAAGATCAGGATGAACAGCACCGTCCACAGCGAGATGAGCGCCGGCCGCAGCAGCGGCAACACGATGTGACGGAACGTCTGCGCCGGGCTCGCGCCGCAGATGCGCGACGCCTCCGACAGATCTTCCGAGACCTGTATCAATGCTGTCCGCGACTGCCGCACGCCCTGCCCGGCAAAGCGGGTGATGTAGGCGATGAACAGAATCCACATCGTGCCATAGATCGGCAGCGGCAACGGCACATAGGCCCACACGAAGCCGACGCCTAGCACCAGCGCCGGCATCACGGTCGGCACCATCACGGCGTATTCGAGTACCTTGCCGGTCGCGCCGCGATTGCGCGAAATCAGATAGGCCAGCACTACATAGGCAAGTGTCGCGATCAGCGCGCCCGCTCCGGACAAGATGAGTGAGTTCTGCGTCGGCAACAGCCGGTCCCAGTCGAACACGCGGGCGTAATTCGCTGTCGTGAACAGGTTCATGTTGATGCGGGGCGTCACGAATTTCAGGAAAGAGGCGAACACCAGCGTCGCATAGGGAATGAACACCGCGAGCAGCAGATAGAGCGTCACAAACCCCGTCGCGACGTAGCGCCATGCGCCGAGCCGCACCAGACCGGGCTTCGCGCCCTTGCCGCCGATGACCGCGTACTTTCTCGCGTTCGCGATGATCCGCCGCTGCCACGCCGTGCCCAGCAGCGCCAGCCAGACCAGCAGCGTACCCGCCGTCGCCGCGAACGTCGGCTTCGACGGCTCGCTCGCCATGGCGAAATAGATGGCGGACGCCAGCGTGCGCAATCCATGCGTCGAGCCGAGCAGGGTCGGAACCGAAAAATTCTCCGACACAAAAATGAAGATCAGCAGGAAGGACGCCACCTGCGTCGGCCAGATCAGCGGCAGCGTCATGCGGCCCGCTGTTTCGAGCGGTCCGGCGCCGGCCATGAACGAGGCTTCCTCCAGACTCGCGTCGATCGCCCGCAACGCCGCATAGATCGGCAGAAACGCGAAGGACACGAAGTGCAGCACCAGCACCAGCACGACGCCGCTGAACGAATAGATGTCGAACACCATCGAAATCCCGAACCAGCTTCGGGCGAAAGCGTTGACGAACCCCGCGTTCGGCGCGCACAGCGCGATCCACGCCAGCGACGTGATGAGCGTCGAAATCATCAGCGGCATGACGAGAAGAGGCGCGAGAAAATTTCGGCCCGGCGCATCCGACCGCGCCATGATCCACGCGATCACTGACCCAATCAACGTCGACAGGCCCGCCACCACAGCCGACAGCACGATCGTCGTCCCGAAGGCCGCGAGATTGTCCGCGCCGCCATAGACGGACGTCCAGTTCTCCAGCGTGAACGTGGTTCCCGGCACGCCCGGCGCATCGGTGCGGAACGAGCCATAGAACAGCATGCCGATCGGCGCGCCAACCATGAGCAGCGTGATGACAGAGGCAGCGATCAGCGCCAGCCGCTCGATGTCGACGCCGGGCGCCTTGCTTGCGTGCGTGTCGGTCAAGACATTCGCCGTTTTGTCCGCTGATGTCCGTTCAGCGGAAGCTGCCGACGTTCTTGCGGAATGCGTCGACGATGCGGGCGTTGGCGTTGGTCACCTCCGCCGTGTCGTAGGAGAAAAAGTCCTTCGGGTATTTGTACCACGACTCCTTCGCCACATCGCGCTGATCGGAATAACCTTCGCGCGCCGGGGCGCCGCCGAGCCTCTGCCACGCCCCGTAGCCTTCGAGCGTGAAGGCGTATTCCTGATAGAGCTTCGCGGCGTTGGGGTGCGGCGCGCGCGCCGGGATCGCCTGCCCGGTCACCGGGCCGATGCCGGGCGCGGGCAGCGACCATTTGATCGGCGCGCCGTTCGACAGCAGCGGCAGAAGCCCCGTCTCGCTGGCGTTGAACAGTACTGAAATGTCGCCGGAGGCAAGGCTGGAGGCCGCCGGATTGATGCCGCTGAAGATGCGCGGCTTGTTGGCCCCGACCTGCGCGAAGAAATCGCCGCCGTACAGCTTGTCCCATGCGTACCAGGGCAGGAACGTGACGCCGCCGCCAGATGGATCGACCACGCCCGCGCGGCCCTTCCAGACCGGGTCGGCGATGTTTTTCCAGTCGGCGAGCTTCGCGGCGTCGGCGGGGCTCACCTTGTCGGTGTTCCACGCGATGCCCACAAGCGCCAGCCGCAGCGGATACCAGTAGCCGGTATGTTTCACCGAATCGGAATAGGCCTTGTCGTTGGTGATCGTGTAATTCATCAGGATGCCGTCGCGCGCCTCGTTGTCGAGGATGCCGGGGTCGGAATCCTGCACGATGTCGGCGATGAAGCGATTCGCACGCGTTTCGCTGAGGAATTTCTCGCGCAGCTGCGCCGCGATCAGCTCGAACATCTTCACTTCGACGCACGGGAAGCGCTCCTTGAAGCGCTTCACCTGCGCCT
>CANJEY010000242.1 GCA_947472615.1 Beijerinckiaceae bacterium | reverse complement strand
GATCGGCGACACGACCTACGACATGAGCATGGCGAAGTCGGCGGGCGTGCGCGGCATCGGGGTCAAATGGGGCTACCACCCGCACGAGCATCTGGTCGAGGCGGGGGCGGAATGCGTGGTGGGAAGTTTTGAGGAATTGCTGCGGCGGCTTTCGCTGGGCGAATATTGAAAGTGGCCCTCACACTGAGGAGCCCGCGAAGCGGGCGTCTCGGCGATCTTGATCGCCAGAAGTGCGAGGGCGCCTGAAACGATTGCTGCGTTGCCATATTCGCCCTCCGTCCTTCGAGACGCGCCTGCGGCGCTCCTCAGGAGGAGGGGCCGGTGAAAGGGGCAGCATTCCCAAACGCGTTCGCGCGGCCTACATACCTCCCATGCGTGAAGACCTGACACACCAACTCGCGCCCGGACCGGGCGAGGCTATCGACCCCGTCGAGATGGCGCGGCGCGATCAGCGCAAGAAGCTGCCGAAGCGCTTCTACAAGGAGGCGGCGGCGCTGCTGACGGACGGCGCTTACGCGCTCGCGCTCGACGGCCGCACGGCCCGCACGCCCGCCGGCAATCTGCTGGCGACGCCGTCGCAGGCGCTCACAGCCGCCTTGGCGGCCGAATGGAACGCGCTGGTCGATGACATCGATCCGGCCGCCATGCCGGTCACCTGCATCGTCAATTCGGCGCTCGACGGCGTGGCGCGCGATCCCGCGCCCGTGGCGGAAGAAATCGTCCGCTACGCCGGCTCCGACATGCTGCTCTATCGCGCCGGCGAACCCGACGGTCTGGTAAAGGCGCAGGCGGCGGCGTGGGACCCGGTGCTGGCATGGGCGCGCGAGGATCTCGGCGCGCGCTTCGTCCTCACCGAGGGCGTCATGTTCGTAATCCAGCCGGACCATGTGTCCGCCGCGATCGCCAAAGCGGTCGAATCCGCGACCGGACAGGGGCCCACAGGCGTTCTGCGCCTCGCCGCTCTGCATGTGCTGACGACCCTGACGGGTTCGGCGCTGCTGGCGTTGGCGGTTGCGAGGGGGCGTCTCGATGTCCGGGAGGCGTGGACAGCCGCACACGTGGACGAGGATTTCCAGATTGGCGTCTGGGGGCAGGATGCGGAAGCGCTGGCCCGCCGCGCCATTCGATGGAAAGAGGCTCAGGCGGCCGCCGTGATGCTTGGACTGACGAGCTAGATCTCCCCCTTCCGTCGCATTCCCGGTGTGGCGCGCTGCGTGCTAGACAGCGGCTTGATCCTTTGCCCGGCCATTCTGGGGGAAATATGAAGCACGTCCTCGAAGCGCTCGAAGATCGCCGGGCCAGCGCCCGGCTCGGCGGCGGGCAGGCGCGAATCGACGCGCAGCACAAGCGCGGCAAGCTGACGGCGCGCGAACGCATCGAACTGCTGCTCGATCACGGCTCGTTCGAGGAATATGACATGTTCGTGCAGCAGCGCTGCGTGGACTTCGGCATGGACAAGGCCGACAAGATCCCCGGGGACGGCGTCGTCACCGGCTGGGGCACGGTGAACGGCCGCACCGTCTTTGTGTTCGCCAAAGACTTCACGGTGTTCGGTGGCTCTCTGTCGGAGACGCACGCTCAGAAGATCACCAAGATTCAGGACATGGCGCTGAAGAACCGGGCGCCGATCATCGGCCTGTTCGACGCCGGCGGCGCGCGCATTCAGGAGGGCGTGGCGGCGCTCGGCGGCTATGGCGAGGTGTTTCAGCGCAACGTGCTGGCGTCGGGCGTCATCCCACAGATTTCGCTGATCATGGGGCCTTGCGCGGGCGGCGACGTCTATTCGCCGGCCATGACTGATTTCATCTTCATGGTGCGCGACACGAGCTACATGTTCGTCACCGGTCCGGACGTGGTGAAGACCGTCACCAACGAGACCGTGACGGCCGAGGAACTCGGCGGCGCGTCCGTGCATACGACGAAATCCTCGATCGCCGACCGGGCGTTCGACAATGACGTCGAGGCGCTGTTGCAGATGCGGCGGCTGATCGACTTCCTGCCGTCCTCGAATCGCGACGATCTGCCCGAATGGCCGTCGTTCGACGATAGCGGCCGCGACGATGCGTCGCTCGACACGCTGGTGCCGGACAATCCGAACAAGCCCTACGACATCAAGGAACTGATCGCGAAGGTCGCCGACGAGGGCGATTTCTTCGAGATTCAGGAAGCCCACGCGAAGAATATCGTCACCGGCTTTGGCCGCATGGAAGGCCGCACGGTCGGCTTCGTGGCCAATCAGCCGATGGTGCTGGCGGGCGTGCTCGACAGCGACGCCTCGCGCAAGGCGGCGCGCTTCGTGCGCTTCTGCGACGCGTTCAATATTCCGATTGTGACGTTCGTCGACGTGCCGGGCTTCCTGCCGGGCACTGCGCAGGAATACGGCGGGCTGATCAAGCACGGCGCGAAGCTGCTGTTCGCCTATGCGGAAGCCACCGTCCCGAAGGTGACGCTGATTACCCGCAAGGCGTTCGGCGGCGCGTATGACGTGATGGCCTCCAAGCATCTGCGCGGCGACGTGAACTATGCGTGGCCGTCGGCGCAGATCGCCGTGATGGGCGCGAAGGGCGCGGTCGAGATCATCTTTCGCGCCGACATCGGCGATTCAGCCAAGATCGCCGAGCGGACTAAGGAATACGAGGAACGGTTCCTGTCGCCGTTCGTGGCGGCGGAGCGCGGCTATATCGACGAAGTGATCATCCCGCACTCGACGCGCCGACGCATCGCGCGGGCGCTGGCGATGCTGCGTCACAAGGAACTCGAGAATCCCTGGAAGAAGCACGATAATATTCCGCTGTAACAAGAGGGCCGCCTCGCGGCGACCCTCCTGGTCTGCTTACCAGCGGCGGCGACGCCACACCCGGCGTCGCGCCCAGACCCTCCGGCGCGGCCGGCGCCAGTACCAGCGGCGGCGGCGCACGATGACGCGGCGGCGCGGGCGTCTCCAGACCCAGCGCGCCTGTTCGGCGGCCGGCGCATCGCCTTCGCCGAGCACGGCGGTTTCCGGCTGGAGCGGCGCGGGCGTCGCCGGTGTGGGAGCCGTGAAGGCTTCGGCGTGGCGCGCGGTGGCGGCGACCGCCGCGAGACCGCCGGCCATCACCAGCATGCGTGAGAGAAACGATCGTCTGTCCATGTCTGCCTCCGTGGCTCCCCCTGCGCGCAGCCTCGCGTGCGCTGGATGAATGGACGCTGAACGGCTCGCGAGGTTCCCGCCCGGCGCGGATTCATGTCTCGAAAACCAAGCCCGTTGCGCGCCTCTTAACCGTGAAATCGCAAGCGCTTGCGGCGTTCACGCGATGGCAAGCCCCATCACCTAGAGGTTAATGCGCCAACGAGGAAAAGCCGGCATCGACCGGCAGGGGACGTCGAACATGACCTTTTCGAATGCGAATAACATCCGCGACTATTTCGACGGCGGCCGCGCGGCGATCGTTGATGTGATGAACCGCGGCAAGGTGACAGTCGACGACGTCAATTTCCTGCGTCGCGAGATCTTCGCCGATGACATGGTGAGCGCCGAGGAGGCCGCCGCCCTGTTCGTGCTGGAACGCAATGTCGAGGACAAGACGCCGGAATGGACGGCGCTGTTCGTCGAAGCCGTGACGGCCTACGTGGTCTGGCAGATCCGCCCTACCGGCGTCGTCAACGAGGCGCAGGGCGAATGGCTGATCCAGCAGGCCGACCGCACCAGGACGCTCAATTCTCTCGCTGTACTGGTCAACGTGATGGCCGAGGCGCATCGCGTGCCGCTGTGGTTCCGCGCCGCCGTGCGCTCGCGGGTGTCGCGCGACTGGCCGGGCGCGGCGGAAGCGCTGGCGGCGGCCGATGCCGAGGCGCGCGACGAAATCGCCGCCTGAATCGAGGGGCATGAGTATGAATGAACAGGCGCTCGCGTCGATCTGCGCCGGCATTGCGGCCGGCGGAAAGATTGGCCCCGATCAGGTCCGCGCCCTGCGGTCCGTCATCTTCGCCGAGGTCAACGTCACGCAGGCCGAAGCAGAAACGCTGTTCGATCTGCATGACCGCAACCTGCCGGCCGGCGCCGAATGGCCCGAGCTGTTCATCGAGGCCATGTCGGATTTCATCGTCGAACAGGCTTTGCCGCGCGGCTATGTGAGCGAGGACAACGCCCGCTGGCTGATCGGCATGATCGAGCGCGACGTGCAGGTCTGGAGCCGTACCGAACTCGAGCTCGTCGTGAAGGTTCTCGAAAAGGCGATCTCCGCGCCTTCGCAGCTCTGCGCCTTTGCCCTGGAGCAGGTTCGGCTGTCGGTTCTGGCCGGCGATAAACGCATCTCGGCCGACGAGGTCGAACTGATCCGCCGCGTGCTCTACGCCAAGAGCGGCAGCGGCGGCTTCTGGGTGAGCCGGCCGGAAGCTGAGGCGCTGTTCGATCTCGACGAGGCGACCGCGACGGCCGAAAACGACCGCGGCTGGGGCGAATTGTTCGTCCGCGCCATCGGTAATCACGTTCTGGGCGTGGCCCGTCCGGAGCGCCCGAGCGCCGACGATGTGCGCCGGATGGGCGCCTGGCTCGACGATACGTCGGCGTCGCCCGGCCGCTTCCTGCGCCGAATGCTGTCTGGCGCTGCGCCCGAGCCGGTGGAAGCCGCCGAAGCGCCGGCCGATGTCATCGACCACGCCGAGGCCGAATGGCTGCGCGGCCGCATCCTGCGCGGCGGGCGCATCGACGCCAACGTGCGGGCGCTGCTCTCCTTCCTCGAAGCCAACGCCATTCAGGGCGGCGACGAATTGCGCGATATCGCCCGCCGCGCCTGAACGTTCGCCAGTCTATCGCAAGGTTTGCCGCCCGGCGTCTCGGCCGGGCGTGTCTTTTGGCGTATGGACGCGCTTCTTGCATCGCAATATGACTGGATCATCAAACAGTCATGGCGGGCCTCGGGGCGCTGATGTTCAAGAAAATTCTGATTGCCAACCGCGGCGAGATTGCCTGCCGGGTCATCAAGACTGCCCGCCGCATGGGCATTGCGACCGTGGCTGTCTATTCCGACGCCGACAAGGACGCGCTGCACGTCGAAATGGCCGACGAGGCCGTGAACATCGGCCCGCCCGCCGCGGCTGAATCCTATCTGGTGATCGACAAGATCATCGCCGCCTGCAAGCAGACCGGCGCTGAAGCGGTGCATCCGGGCTACGGCTTCCTGTCCGAGCGACAGGCCTTCGCGGAAGCCCTGAAGGCCAATAACATCGTGTTCATCGGCCCCAATCCGCGCGCGATCGCGGCGATGGGGGATAAAATTGAATCCAAGAAATTCGCCAACGCAGCCAAAGTCTCGACCGTGCCGGGCTATCTGGGCGTCATCGAGAGCCCTGAGCACGCGGTGCAGATCGCCGATGAAATTGGCTATCCGGTGATGATCAAGGCGTCTGCCGGCGGCGGCGGCAAGGGCATGCGCATCGCCAACACGCGCGAGGAAGTCGCCGAAGGCTTCGCGCGCGCCAAGTCGGAGGCGAAATCGTCGTTCGGCGACGACCGCGTGTTCGTCGAGAAATTCATCGTCAATCCGCGCCACATCGAAATTCAGGTGCTGGGCGACAAGCACGGCAACGTGATTTACCTCGGCGAGCGCGAATGTTCGATCCAGCGCCGCAACCAGAAGGTGATCGAGGAAGCGCCGTCGCCGCTGCTCGACGAGGCCACCCGCCGCAAGATGGGCGAGCAGGCCTGCGCGCTGGCGAAGGCGGTGGATTACGATTCCGCCGGCACGGTGGAGTTCGTGGCCGGGCAGGACAAGAGCTTCTACTTTCTCGAAATGAACACGCGCCTGCAGGTCGAGCATCCGGTGACGGAACTCATCACCGGCGTCGATCTGGTCGAGCAGATGATCCGCGTCGCCGCGGGCGAAGTGTTGTCGATCAAACAGAGCGACGTGCATCTGAAGGGCTGGGCGGTGGAGAGCCGCATCTACGCCGAAGACCCGACGCGCAACTTCCTGCCGTCCACCGGGCGTCTGGTGAAATATCGCCCGCCGGCCGAAGGCCATCAGGATGGGATCACGGTGCGCAACGACACCGGCGTCTTCGAGGGCGGCGAAATCTCGATCTTCTACGATCCGATGATCGCCAAGCTCGTGACGCATGCTGGCGACCGGTTGACTGCCATCGACGCGCAGGCGCGCGCGCTCGACGAATTCGTCATCGACGGCATCCGCCACAACATCCCGTTCCTGTCGTCGCTGATGCAGCACGAGCGCTGGAAGGCCGGCCGCCTGTCCACCGGCTTCATCGCCGAGGAATATCCGGAGGGCTTCGCGCCGCTGGTGGCCGAAGGCGAGACCGCGCATGTGCTGGCGGCGGTGGCCTGCGCCATCGACCACACCCACAACGAGCGCAAGCGCCAGATCTCGGGCCAGTTGCGCACGCAGCGTCTGGTGACGTTCCAGCGCGAGCGCTCGGTGATGCTCGCCGGCCAGCGTTACGACATGACGATCGACGATGGCGGCGCGAGCTTTCTGGCGCGCTTCGACGATGCCAGCGGCCACGCGCATCATCTGGAATCCGAATGGTCGCCGGGCGAGCCGGTGTGGCGCGGCATGGTGGACGGCGAGCCCGTAGCCGTGCAGGTGCGGCCGATCCTCAACGGCTTCCTGCTGGCGCATCGCGGCGTCTCGGTCGAGGCGCGCGTCTATACGCGCCGCGAAGCCGAACTCGCCGCCCTGATGCCCGAGAAGCGCGGCGCCGACACGTCGAAATCGCTGCTCTGTCCGATGCCGGGCCTCGTCAAATCCATCCTCGTGGCCGAAGGTCAGGAGGTGAAGGCGGGCGAAGCGCTGTGCATGGTCGAAGCCATGAAGATGGAAAACGTGCTGCGCGCCGAGCGCGACGTGACGGTGAAGAAGATCAACGCGAAGGAAGGGGATTCGCTGGCGGTGGATGCGGTGATCATGGAGTTTG
>CANJEY010000241.1 GCA_947472615.1 Beijerinckiaceae bacterium | reverse complement strand
GGAAGCGCGACAATTTGGGTTCAGGCTCAAGTAGGACCAGAAATTGAATTCAAAATATTGGTAAAGCAGACCCGGCCCGGCGGCGGGCGATGGCGCTCAAGAACAATCCAGAGGACAGGCCGAGCTTACCGCGACGACACAGCATCGCAGATGGATCGCGCCCGATACGCATGTCCAGCGTGATGTTGAAGATGGGAATCAGCGTGTCAGAAAATGGCGAGAGAGACGGGACTCGAACCCGCGACCTCCGGCGTGACAGGCCGGCGCTCTAACCAACTGAGCTACTCCCCCGCGGTCAAGCGAACCATCAAGGTCCGCCGAAGCAGAGGCGGACCGATTAGGCCACGCGGCAATTCAAGTCAAGCGCGACGCGCGCTCGAACAGTCAGGTTTCTTCTGCGAGGGCGCGGACAATCAGAATTTCGTCGATCCCAGACGCCAGCGCCGCAATTCCTGCGCGGACACGATGTGGATGTGATCGGGACTGACGCTTTCGGCCGTCTTCACCAGATCGTTGCTGATGCCCATCATGCCGGCGTAACGACTCAGATTTTTGACAATGTCGCCGTCAGCATAGAGCCGCGTCATCGACTGACCGCCTGGGCTGTCTGGATCGCGCTGCGCTTCCAGCAGAAACATGCGGTGGATGCCGACGAGGCTGCGCGGCGGCACCACGCGCTTTTTCGCACCCATGAGCGCATAAACGCATGCCGAGAAGCAGCGCGCCGCCGTGAAGCCGCCCTGCTCGCCTGAACCGGGCTCAGGCGTCGCGACGCGCGCGATCACCACGGCGGCGCCGAGCTTGCGGAAAACCTTCCCCAGTTCCATCGAAGCGACGACCTTGCCGCCCGGTGAATGCATGAACACGACACTGCGGGCGCGCGGATCGCCGATGTGATCGCGCACGAATCGCACAAAATCGCCCGGCGTCGTCGACGTGATCTCGCCCTCGGCCGAAATGACCCGCACACATTTGTCGCCGCACCGCGACGGAGCGCCGATCGGCACCATACGAAACGTCATGTCGGCCGCACAGGCGGAGCCGCCCAGCATCACGAGGCTGCCGAAAAGAGCGCTGATCACACCCGAAATCCGTGAGGAGAATTTGCGTCGCATACCTTTTCTATAACATGATTTGACGCCGCGTCAGGATGCCATGCGCCGCCAACGCTTGAGCCGCGGCGGCATTTCTGCTTAGCGTTGCGGCAGCGAAACGGACTTCGGGGAGCGAAATGAATTTCATACGCGCGGCGTTGTTGGCGGGCCTGCTTGCGGGGTCGGCCGGACCGGCGGGGGCAGCCGATCTGATCCCGTTTCGCTACGGCCAGACCGCCTCGACCCTGCGCAGCGTGTTCTCGTTGCCGATTTTCGTCGCCGAACGCGAAGGCTATTTCACCCAGGAAGGGCTGGCGGTGAAAGTGGTGCCGATCAACGGCGGCACCGACAAGATGATCGCCGCCCTGCACGACGACACGGTCGACGTGACGCATGTGTCGATGCCATTTCTGATTCAGGCCAATCTGAATGGCTCAGACTCGGTAGCGATCGCGGCGGAATTCAACAATCCGATCTACAGCCTCGTGGTGAAGCCGGACATCAAATCCTTCGCCGACCTCAAGGGGCGGCAACTGGGCATGGCGGTGGCGGCGGACACGATCGCAATCTCGATCCGCAAGCTGCTGGCCAAGAACGGCCTTTCTGACTCCGATTTCCGCGTCAAGGAAATGGTCGGCACGCCAGTCCGCTTCAATTGCCTCAAGCAGGGCGAATGCGACGCCGTGCCGCTCGGCCAGCCGGAGGATTTCATGGCGGTCGATATGGGCTACCGGATTCTCGGGATCTCCAGCGATGCGGTTCCGGACTTCCTCTACACCGTGACGGCCGTGCGCAGGTCCTGGGGCGAGGCGCACAAGGACGCGGTGGTGCGCTACGTGAAAGCGCTCGCGGCCGCCTTCCGGTTCATCCGCGATCCCGGCAAACGCGAGGCGGTGGTGCGCACGATCGTCGAGACGACGGACGCATCGGAGACGATCGCCCGGGCCATCCTGAAGCTCTACTTCGAGCCGGAACGCGGCGTCCTGCCCAAACAAGGCGAAATCAGCCTCGCCGGGCTGGCGCAGGTCATCTCCTTCATGCGCGAAGGCGGCGCCATCAAGGGCGACGCGCCGTCGGCGGAGCGATTTGTCGACCTGCAATACCTGAAGGCGGCCGGCGTCCAGTAGCGGCCCTGAGCCTTGCGAACCGGCGCGGCCATGCCGTAAAGGCTAGCCGATCCGTGCGTCGGCGCGCCTCGAAGGAGAAGCCATGTCCGCCCCCTACCTGAACCCCCTGCTCTACGACAAGCTCGTCCGGGCCGCGCTGGAGGAAGACATCGGCCGCGCCGGCGACATCACCACGCAGGCCTGCATCCCGGCCGGCACGCAGGCGGTTTGTCAGTTCGTGGTGCGCAAGCCGGGCGTCGTGGCAGGCATTCCGGTGGCGCAGGAGGCATTCAGGCAGATCGATCCGAGCGTGAAATTCGAGACGCTGCATCCCGACGGGACGCATATTTCCGAGCGCACCGCCGTGGCCCGCGTCTCCGGCGACGCACGCGCGATCCTGACGGCCGAACGCGTCGGCCTCAATTTCATGAGCCGCCTGTCCGGCACCGCAACGCTGACGGCGAAATACGTCGATCTCGTCAAGCACACGAAGGCGAAAGTCTGCTGCACGCGCAAGACGACGCCGGGCCTGCGGGCGCTGGAGAAATACGCCGTGCGCTGCGGCGGCGGCATGAACCATCGCTTCGGCCTCGACGACGCGGTGCTCATCAAGGACAACCACATCGCCGTATGCGGCGGCATCACGGCGGCGCTGCGGGCAGCAAAGGCCGCCATCGGCCATCTGGTGAAGATCGAGATCGAGATCGATGGTCTCGACCAACTTGACGAAGTGATCGCTGAGGGCGCCGACGTTGTGCTGTTCGACAACATGTCGCCGGCCGAGATGGCCGAAGGCGTGCGGCGCATCGCTGGCCGCATGAAGACCGAAGCCTCCGGCGGCGTGCGGCTCGAAAACATCAAGGAAGTGGCCGAAGCCGGAGTCGACCTGCTGTCCTCTGGCTCGATCACGCATTCCGCCCCGATCCTCGACATCGGCCTCGACATCGCCGTCGGCTGAGCGGCGTTTACATCGCCGCTACGGGCCACTAGCATCGCGACGAACGCGCGGCGGCACAATCGCCGCGTCCTCAACATGCCGGGAGGCGACGCGATGCGCATTCTTTTCGTCAATCAATCGCCGGCGCAGAAGTCGGACCGCAAGGAACTCTACGACGTCGACGACGTGACGCGGCTCCTCAACTCCTATGCGTCGCCCGGCACGACGATCGACATCGGATTTCCGGACAATTTCGAAGGCAGCGAAGTGTTCATGAAGCTCGGGGCCGCCAGCGGCCTCAACGGGCTGCATCACATGATGGAAACGCCCGCCATCGTGCGCAAGATCTTCTGGGCCGCCGAGAACGGCTACGACGCCGTGATTTCCAGCAACACTTTCGATCCCGGCGTCGACGGCGGACGCCTCGCGGTCGAGATTCCGGTCATCGGCCTGCTGCGGTGTTCGTTGCATGCGGCGACGACGCTGTCGGATCGCGTCGGGATCACGGTGCCGCTCGATACGCATGTGCCCTACACACGCCGCATCATCCGCTCCTATGGCATGGAGCGCTTCGTCACCGACGTGAAGCCGATCGGCATCTATGGCGAAGACGCCGCGCAGGTGAAGGATCAGATCTTCGAAGTGACGGTGAAGCTGATCAAGAGCATGGTGGCGAACGGCGCGGAAATCATCATCCCGCTCGGCGGCGCGCTCATTCCCTATGTGGTGAACCCCGACGATCTGGCGCGCGAATGCGGCGTGCAGGTGCTGAACACGAAGGCCATCGGCATCCGCTTCGCCGAAGCCTGCGTGGCGCTGAAGATGACGCAGAGCGCCATCACGTATCCGCGCGCCAACCTGAAGTACTCGGATTTTTCGACGAAGCTGTAGGGCGTTTCGGCGCGCCACCCTACTGGGATCTGGCGCGCCGCGCGGTGTGGATTGCTTTGTCGGTGCGCTCCTCGCAATGACGAGCGCATAGCATCGTGCGTGAATTGACTCGGTGGAAGCGACGCCCGATCACGCCGCATCCGTCATTGCGAGCGCAGCGAGGAAATCCAGCCATTTGCACTGCGCATCTGGATGGATCGCTTCGACATTTCCCGCCCTACGACGACGGGAGCGCCAGCAGGCAGCGCCTATTCCGCCGCCTTCACGTCCGGGAAGAATTTCGACATCTTCTGCTCGACGCCGTGCTTCTTCATTTCGCTCAACCAAAGCGGATGGATGCGCGGGTCCTGATCTTCGTATTCGATCTGGTCGCCGCCGTCCTTCTGGCTCGTCGACACGGCGCCCTTGTCGCCCGGCTTGACGCCGATCAGCGAGCGGCGCTGCGCGTAGGTCAGCGGATAGCGCAGGCCGCCAATGGCGGTCGCCAGATAGCGCGCCGGCTCCGTGCTGAGGTTGAAGTGCTGGTGGAACTGGTCCAGCGCCGGAGGAAACACGACGCCGTGCTTCCAATCGAGACGCAGGAAATCCTTGTCGCCCGGATTCCACAGCAGCGAATAACCGTGACCCGTCACGCACATGACGTGGAAGCCCGGCCCGTGCTTGTGGCCCTTCTTGTAGGTGCCGACCGGCATTTCGGAAATATGCGCATGCATCATGCCGTCAGCGAGCACGAACATGATGTTCGTGCCGCCGGCGCCGCGATCGCCCCAAGTCTTCAGCTCGATCGCCGACAGGTCGGGGACGAAATTCGTCTCCCACATGTGGTTGCCGGGCCGCACGGTGATGAGATTGCCCTGCCCCGCATAGAAGCTTTCCTGACCGGCGCGCTCCTCGAAATTGAAATCGAGATCGAACACGAACTTCTCGTTGTGGAACGTGTTCATCACCAGCGGTAGATCGGTCGTGGATGCGAGCAGCGCGCGTTCGCTGCCGCTGCCGTTGAAGTGACGGTGCTTGGCGTTGAGCGGAATCGCGAAGAGCGCCTTCGGACCCCATTCGAAACTGCGCTTCTGTCCGTCCGCCAGTTCGACCTGCGTCGAGCCGTGGCCTTCGAGCACGTAAATCACCTCTTCGTAGAGATGACGCTGCGGGCTCGTCGATTTGCCCGGATCGATATCGTAGACGAACATATTGGCGAAATCGCCGCGGCCAGCGAGATGCACCGCCGCGGCCTTGACGCCGTAGCGCGGCCACAGGGCGGTCTCCACGGAGAAGAGGTCGATACCGTAATGTTCGGTAACCTTGAGCCCCTCCTTCTTCACCCATTCCAGATAGGGATCGATGCCGTAGATCGGCTGTGACTGCGTGTTCATGTTTGTCTCCGGTTCGATTGCCTTCGAGCCACGAGGCTTACGAGAAAAGAAGCGACTTGATGACGACCGGCACCACGCCGGGCGGATCGTAGAGTTCGCCGACGTCGACGAAATCCAGTTCCTGCAGCTGCATGCCGTCGATCGACACAAGCTTGCACTGCAACTTCAACTCGTGATCGAGGATGCGGCCGAGCGTGCGGCCGACGTCGCCGTCGATCATCAGCACCAGCATTTCGTCGCGCTTTCCGGTGGGGGCGAACGCCTTCATGACCGCGCGCGCCATCGCGGCGAGACGCGAGTATTCAGGATCGCCGGCCCATGTGAACGCCGCCGCGAGACGCGACCCCGGATCGAGATCCATCAGGTCCGCCGCTTTCAGGAAGCCCGTCGCGACAGCGTCGACGTCGATGTCGCCGCCGATGTCGAGGCCCAGATGTACGACCGGGATGTTGTGGACCGGCAGCACGGTCTTGTCGGGCAGATAGATGGTCTTGCCGCTAACCTGCACGGTGAACTGCGAGGCGCCGATGACGGTGGCGCGGATGCGCTGGCCCGGATCGATCAGCGGCACGCCGCCGCGCTTGCCGAGCTGCTGCGTCAGTTCGCGCGCCAGCGGCTTGGCGATGTCGCCGAACTCGTGTTCCTCGTAAGTGAAGATGTATTCCGCAACGCCGCCAGAGAAGGTGAAGGCCGTCGGCTTGTAGCCCGTCGGCAGCATCTCGGTCAGTTGCAGCGAACGGCCGAGATCGTCGAGCGGCGAACCGGTCACATAATCGGCCGCCACCTGCGCCAGACGATTGGCGATGCGGGTGCGGTTGTCCAGATTGGACAGTGTTTCGGCGTCGGTCGCGATGCCCAATTCCTTCGCGGCGAGAACCGCCGAATCGTCGACGCGCGTCCACTGACCCGAAGCGTCCTGCGCAACGAGACGGCCGCCCACCGCGAACGCCATGACGCTGACGATCACGCCCTTGTCGATCAACGCGAGCTTCGTGGTGCCGCCGCCGACGTCAATGTGCAGGATCGTCGCGTCGCGTTCGCGCGACAGCGCCACCGCGCCCGAGCCATGCGCCGCCAGAATGCATTCCAGCTTGTGGCCCGCCGTCGCGCAGACGAACTTTCCGGCCTCGCTGGCGAAGATCTCGTCGATGGCGCGCGCATTCTTGCGCTTGATCGCCTCGCCGGTGAGGATCACCGCGCCGCTGTCGATGTCGTCGGGCGCATAGCCGGCAGACTTGTAGGCGCCGTTGATGAACGTGCGCAGCGCGTCGGCGTCGATCGTGCCGTCCTTCAGGAACGGCGTCAGCATGATCGGCGAGCGCCACACGATGTGGCGTTCGATCACCACGAAGCGGCTCGACAGTCCCTGCGTCTGGCGCTGCAAGATCACGCGAGCGAACAGCAAATGCGACGTCGAGCTGCCGATGTCGATGCCCACCGTGGTCAATTCCACGGTTTCCTGTTCCCAGATCGCGCGGGCCAGCGCTGCGCGGTCGGCGTCGGTCATCGATGCGTGTTC
>CANJEY010000240.1 GCA_947472615.1 Beijerinckiaceae bacterium | reverse complement strand
GGTCGGCGTCGCGTAGATGCCTTCGGTGCCGAAACCGAGCTGCTCGACGATCTGGTCGAATCCGTAGCCCCGATGATCGAACGGGCGCGGCAGATAATTGCCGAACAGCCCGTAGGCGATGAACGTCAGGCAGATCAGCGGCAGCGACGCGCCCATCAGCCGCCACGAAATGCCGAACAGAATCACCATGCCGGTCACGGCGACCGCGATATCAAGATGCGTCAGATCGCCGGCTCGATTAACGAGGTCGAAGTAGAAGATCCACTGATACAGGCCGACCGCGAAGCCCGTGAGGCCGAGCGCCCAGATCAGCGAGCGCATGCCGATGGACGACGCCTTGTGGTTCGCCATCAGGGCGCAGCCGACGAGGATCAGGAAGCCCACATGCACGGCGCGCAGCACCTGCGTCGGCAGGATCGCATAAACGGAGGTAAAGAGCTGGAACGACGAAAACAGGATCGCAATCGCGAACAGCGCCTTGCCCCACAGGCCGTCGCCCCAGCCGGGCGGCAGACCGTGTTCGATGTCGACTTCGCTCGAGCCTGTCGCGGCCGGATGAACGAGCGACAGCGGCGCGGAATCGTGGGTTTCGGTCTGCGCAGTCATGGAGTGCCTTGAGGGGATTGCGCGATGAGTCGCACCGTCGTTGCGATGAGCGAAGCGACGAGCAAGCCACTCATCGCCGTGTCTGAATTGCTTCGCGGGGTCCATCACCGGTCAGCGCTTCGCCGCCCGGTGACTTCGCAACGACGGAATAGTCGTTGCTTACTTCAGAACGCCCTTTTCGCGGAAATACTTTTCTGCGCCGGGATGCAACGGCACCGGCATGCCGTCGAGCGCGCGCTCGAGCTTGATGTCGCTCGCCGCCTGATGGGCTGCGGTGAGATCCGCCACCGACTCATAGGTGAGCTTCGTCATCTGGTAGGCGATGCTGTCCGACAGGTCCGAGCGGGTGACGAGATAGTTCACCACGGCGGCCGTCTGGATGTCGGTGTTCTGTCCGGTGTAGGTGCCCTTCGGAATCACGCCCTTGACGTAAGGCGCGCCCACCTTGTCGACGATCGAGGCCGGAATTTCGACGACCACGATTTCGACCGAGCTCGCCAGATCGCGGATCGCCGCGACGCCGAGGCCCGCCGATTGCAGCGTCGCGTCGAGCTGGCGATTCTTCATCAGGTCGACGGATTCGGCGAATGGCAGATATTCGATCTTGCCGAGATCCTTGTAGGTCATACCCGCGCCCTGCAGGATCGCGCGGGTGTTCAGCTCGGTGCCGGACTTGGGCGCGCCGACCGAGAGGCTCTTGCCCTTCAGGTCCGCAAGCGTCTTGATCCCACTCGCCTTGGTGGCGACGACCTGAATGTAGTTCGGGTAGATGGCCCCGATGCCGCGCAGTTTCGTCTGCTTGCCCTTGAACCCGGCCTCCTCGTCGCCTGCCCACGCGAACGCCAGACTGTCGCCGAGCGTGAAGGCGATTTCGCCCTTGCCCTGCTGTAGCAGCGTGAGGTTTTCGACCGAGGCCTTGGTGGCCTGCACGGTCGGGCGCGCGCCCGGGATTTTAGCGCCGAACAGGTTGGAAAGCGCCACCCCCAGCGGGTAATAGACGCCCGACGTGCCGCCGGTCAGCACGCCGATGAAATCGTCTGCCCGCGCGATCGGCGAAGCCAGAATGGACAAGGCCGCCGTGGCGGACAGGACCGCGGAACGAATGCTGATGCTCATTGCGAAACCTCCCCTGAGGCCACCATTGCGGCCTCCGATAACTTGTTCATACCTAAACGGAGTCGGGGTGAAAATAAAGCCGGCGAATCGCAGGATTCGAGGGCTCACGGCTTGGCTTGCGGCGCTTAGAATCGTTTGTTGATCCACGCCGCGGCGTAGTCGAACAGGTTCTTCACCGAATTCCCATAGGCGTCGGGCGTCGGTCCGCACGGCACGCAGGGCGTGAAGCCATGGGTCGCGCCCTCGATCACCACGTAGTCCTTGTCCTGGCTTTTCGCGGCGTCGAGCATGCGTTCGTTGTCGCCGACGAAGTAATAACCGCCCATGGCGGCGAACATCACTGGCACGGTGATCGACTGCACGGCACAGATCGTCGAATTGTTCGAGGAGCACACGTCGATGTCGTCCATCGAATTATTCGAGCGGATCGCGTTTGCGCTGAGGAAGGACTTCACCGTCAGCGTGCGTGTGCCGTCGATGTAGGTGACATGGCGCTTGGCGAGGCTGGGATCGCCCTTGGCGACGCTCTGCACGATGACGTCGCCCTTCACGGTCCCGTCGTTCTTCAGCAGTTTCTGCGGCCGCGTTGTGGCGGTGATGAAAGCAATCGACGGGTCCATCTGGTAGAGATAGGCGGATGCGCCTGCGCCAGGACCAGAAGGGCCCGATCTCGGCACGATCATCACATCGTCGTCCGTGTAGGGATAATTGCCGGATTTGATCGCGTCGCGCGTGGCGAGCGCCTTGTCGATCAGGCGGTTCATGCGCGCCGACTGGGCTTCATAATAGCGCTTCTGAAAATCCGCCGAATATTTCGAATTGCCGGAGGGATTGAAGCCGTTCTTCGGATCGAACGGATCGAGCGCGGCGATCTTCACCGTCGGCGGATTGGTTTCATCAGGGACGTAAGGATTCGTTCCGCGCAGCGTCAGGATGGCGTTGCTCACGTGGGCGTCGGCGAAAACGATGCCGTCGGCCGGCACCAGACCCGCCAGTTCGTCGGTGCATTCGACCAGCTTGTTCGGCCCCTTGCAGTAGCCAGGACCATTCTCGGCCACCGCCTGATAGAGGCTCATGGTCGGCCCGCCGCCCGAATGGCCGAACAGCACGACCTTGGTGATTCCCGGCTGCTGGCGCAGATGCGTCATGGCCGCCTTGATGTCGAGCGGGATTTCCTCGAACAGCACCTGCGCCTCGTTGTTGACGAAGCGGGTGTTGACGCACAGCACCATGAAGCCGCGCTTCGAGAATTCGGTGCAGGCGACGTGGCGCATATAGTTCGATGTGCGATGCGCGACGATGATTCCCACATGCGGAGCCTGGCCGGAATCGGGCTTGTAGAGCGCGCCGTTCGCGGCCCCGAGCGGCACGAAGACGGGATTGCTCTGCGACTGCGCCGCATTGCTGCACATCAGGGCGATCGCGCCGAAAGCGCCCATAATGATCCTGCATTTCATCGCGCGTTCCTCCACCCTGTTGGTTGTCGCGAACGTAACACGGCCTTCACGGCGCTCGCCAGCGCGCCGCGCTGGAACAATGCCGCGACACGACCTATCTGGAGCCCATGAGCACAGCATTGCAGCCTTCGGCAAATCCCGACGTTCTGGTGATCGGCGCAGGCGCCGCCGGCATCGCCGCCACACGCGCGCTGATCGAGGCGGGCGTCTGCGTCACGCTGATCGAGGTGCGGGACCGGGTCGGCGGACGCGCCTTCACCAATACGCAGGCTTGCGAATGGCCGATCGACATGGGAGCGGGCTGGCTTCACTCGGCAGATCGCAATCCGTTGGTGCGCGTCGCCAATGCGGAAGGTTTCGAGATCGACCGCTCCGCGCCGCCCTGGCAGAAGCCGATGCTCGACAAGAGATTTCCAGTCGCAGAGCAGAAAAGATTCCGGGCCGCGCAGGCGGCGTTCTACGAGCGCGTCGAGAGCGCCGCGCGCGAGCCGGCGGATCAGCCCGCCGTTCTGCTGCTGGAGGACGACAATCGGTGGAATGCGATGATCGACGCGGTGTCGACCTACGTCAACGGCACCGAACTCGACCGGTTGTCGGTAAAAGACTTCGACAATTATCACGACACGGAAGTGAACTACCGCATCGAGCGTGGCTACGGATCGCTGTTCGAGCGTCTCGCGCGCCCCTTGCCCATTGTGCTTGGCTGCAGGGCGACCGCCATCGACCATTCGGGCAAGACTCTCCGCGTGGAGACATCGCGCGGAACCATGACGGCGCGCGCCGTGATCGTCGCGGTTCCGACCAATCTCATCGCCAGCGAGGCGATCCGCTTCTCGCCGCAATTGCCAGACAAGCACAACGCCGCCGCGCACCTGCCGCTCGGCCACGACAACAAGCTGTTTCTAGCGCTCGACGTCGCGGACGAGTTCGCGCCCGACAGCCGGCTGTGGGGCGCCCGCGATACGGTGGCGACCGGCTCCTACCATCTGCGTCCGTTCGGCCGGCCGCTGATCGAGGCCTATTTCGGCGGCCGTCTGGCGCGAGACCTCGAAAAGCACGGGCTCGAGGGCTTCGGGCATTTCGCCATCGAGCAGCTCGCCAGCGTGCTGGGGTCGGGTGTCCGCAAGCGACTGAAGCCGCTGGCGGTCAGCAGCTGGAGTAGCGATCCGTTCGCGGGCGGGGCCTATTCGCACGCACTGCCGGGGCATTGGGACAAGCGTGCACTGCTCGCCGCGCCGGTCGAAAACCGCCTGTTCTTCGCCGGCGAAGCCTGCTCGCCGCACGATTTTTCGACCGTTCACGGCGCGTGGCAGACCGGTCTGGCGGCCGCGGAGGATGCGCGCCGGGCGCTCGCGGCGCCTGTGTGAAATCGGGACGGCCGAGATCAAGCCGCCTTAACCAAAAAGCAAGAATCGGCTTGGAAATGCGCCTCCGCGCGCGCAATCAGGTCGTTCCTGTTGGTTGAGGAGCGTTCCATGCGACGCGAAACCTTTGATCTGACCGAACATAATGCTCGCATCTTCTTCAGCGGCGACCTCGCCGACTGGTATGCGGACCAGACCCTGTGCGCGGCCGAGACCACGATCCTGCTGCGCCACAAGGAAGCGTTCGCGGGCAAGACAGTGCTCGATCTCGGCGTCGGCTCGGGTCGCACCACACGCTTCCTGCTGCCCTTCGCCGGATCTTACACCGGCGTCGATCTGTCGCCGCAGATGATCGCGCGCGCGCGCCGCGGTTTTCCGAAAGCGCGCCTGCTGGAAATGGACATTCGCGAACTGGCGGCGCTCTCGGGCGAGACGTTCGATTTCATCTTCGCCCCGTGGGCGGTGCTCGACGCGCTGTCGCCCGGCGATCGCCACAAGGCGCTGGCGCGCATCGCGGCGCTGAGCCCGCCCGGCGGCATGTTTGTCCTGTCGTCGCACAATCGCGACGCGGCGCTCGCCGGCAAGCCGCCGTCGCTCAACTGGTCGAAGCGGCCGGTGCGGCTGGCGCTGAACGCAGGTCATCTCGCGATCGCGCGCTTAAATTTCGAACGCATGAAACATCTGCGCGAGGAACACGCGGACTATGCGCTCTACAACGACATGGCGCATGGCTGGCAGGGCGTGTTCTACTATATCGGCAAGGACGCGCAGATCGCGCAGCTGGAACGCCACGGCTTCCGCACGATGGACGTCTATGGCGAGGACGGGCGGCTGATCCGTCCGGGCGACGACGTGTCGCCGGATGGTTGCCTGCATTATGTGGCGGTGAAGGAATAGAAAGGCCGAGCGCGTGTGCCCCAAAACCTCGTCCTTCGAGACGGCCCTTTCAGGCCGCCTCGAAGGACGAGGTTTTCAGTTCCGAGCCTGTAAAACGCATCGCGCCTCAGCCTTTGTGGTGAGGAGGCGCGCAACGCCGTCCCGGCAATCGAAGATCGCCCAAACCACGAGGGCGGTCCACGCCCGCCTCAATACTCCACCACGCTCCTGATCGACGCGCCCGAGTGCATCAGATCGAAACCTTCGTTGATGCGCTCCAGCGGCAGCTTGTGGGTGATCAGGTCGTCGATGTTGATGCGGCCCTGCATGTACCAGTCGACGATGCGCGGCACATCGGTGCGGCCGCGCGCGCCGCCGAACGCCGTACCCTTCCAGACGCGGCCGGTAACCAGCTGGAACGGCCGCGTGGCGATCTCCGCGCCCGACGGCGCGACGCCGATGACGATCGACTGACCCCAGCCGCGATGGCATGCCTCCAGAGCCTGCCGCATCACCGTCACGTTGCCGGTGGCGTCGAACGTGTAATCCGCGCCGCCATCCGTCAGGTTGACCAGATACGGCACAAGGTCGCCCTCGACCTCCTTAGGATTGACGAAATGCGTCATGCCGAATTTTTCGGCGATCGCCTTGCGGCCCGAATTGATGTCGACGCCGACGATCTGCTCCGCACCGACCATGCGCAGGCCCTGAATGACGTTGAGCCCGATGCCCCCGAGACCGAACACGATGGCGCGGCAACCGGCCTCCGCCTTCGCGGTCCATATCACCGCCCCGATGCCGGTGGTGACGCCGCAGCCGATGTAGCAGACCTTGTCGAACGGCGCGTCCTCGCGGATCTTGGCCATGGCGATTTCCGGCGCGACGATGAAGTTCGAAAACGTCGATGCGCCCATGTAATGCAGCACGGGGTCGCCATCGCATTTGAAGCGGCTGGTGCCGTCCGGCATCACGCCCTTGCCCTGCGTGGCGCGGATCGCGGTGCAGAGGTTGGTCTTGCGCGACAGGCAGCTTTTGCATTGCCGGCATTCCGGCGTGTAGAGCGGAATGACGTGATCGCCCTTTTTCAAGCTCGTCACGCCCGGCCCGATGTCGACCACGATTCCCGCGCCTTCGTGGCCCAGCACACAGGGAAACAGGCCTTCCGGGTCCGCGCCCGACAGCGTGTAATAATCCGTATGGCAGATGCCGGTCGCCTTGATCTCGACCAGAACCTCGCCGGCTTTCGGTCCCTCGAGATCGATCTCGACGATTTCGAGCGGCTTCTTGGCGGCGAAGGCGACAGCGGCGCGGGTCTTCATGGAATCAGTCCTCGTGAAATGCGCCGCATATTGGCCAATGCGAAGCCCTGCGTGAAGGGGGAATGCGCGTCAGGCTTCGGCAACCGATCCGGGTTTGCCGGCCTTTCAGTCGGCGTTTTGACGGCTACCTCATCATCTCTTGAATCTTGCTCCGCCGAAGACGTTCAAGTCACGTTTCATTTTCTCTTTCCCATATGATCTC
>CANJEY010000239.1 GCA_947472615.1 Beijerinckiaceae bacterium | reverse complement strand
GGGCCGTCCGGAAAAGCAGAAGCTCGATCTGCCGCCGAACATCAAGGTCAACGCGATCCCTGAAGACAGGACGCTGGCGCAAATGCTGCGCGACGGCGAGATCGACGCGTTCTACACCGCCCGCAAGCCCTCGACCTACGACGGCAAGACAGTGACGCGCCTGTTCCCGAACTTCGCCGAAGTCGAGAAGGATTATTACAAGTCGACCGGCATGTTCCCGATCATGCACACGATCGCCATCAAGCGCGAAGTGTACGAGGCGAACCGCTGGATCGCGCAATCGCTCTACAAGGCCTTCTGCGAATCGCAGAAGAAGACCTACGAGGACCTGAAGGAAACCGCCGCCCTTAAAGGCATGCTGCCGTGGTTCAACGCGCATGTCGAAGAGGCGTTCGAACTGATGGGCGACGACTTCTGGACCTATGGGTTCGACCCGAACTACAAGACGCTCGAGACCTTCCTGCGCTATCACTACGAGCAGGGCCTGTCGAAGCGCCTGCTGAAGCCGGAAGAATTGTTCGCGCCGGAAGCGATGGAAGCGTTCAAGATCTGAATGGCCCGGCGCCTCTCAGGAGGCGCCGGCTTCCGCGGCGCGGGAGCTTTTCATCTCGATCTGCGTCATGTTGGCCTGTAATCGCCGCACGATCAGACGCACGAGATACAATCCGAATTCAGGATTCTGGAAATAAAGCTGCTCGAATTCGATGTAGCTGATCTGAAGCACACGGCCCGCCGAGCGACAGACAGCCGATGCCGTGCGCTTGCTTTCGTGCGTGAACAACGCCATTTCGCCAAACAGCATGCCGGGCTTCAAGACCAGATTGATCTCGGGAATTTCGATCTCCCCTTCGATCAACATGAAGGCGCGGTCGGCCTCGTCGCCCTTGCGGAACAGCCACTCCTCGTCGCGCACCGTGCGCGAATGCATGAAGGGTTTCAGCCATTCGACGTTGAGATCCTTCTCGGACGCCGATTTGACGCTGGCCACCAGCTTGCGCATTTCACGCAGGCGGACGATGTCGATGGGCAGGATCACCAGATGCCGCACGAAAGTCGCCAGACTGGCGCTCCCGAGGCCAACGATGACGCCGCAGATGTTGGCGAGCACCGAGGCGAAACGCAGGTGGATCATCGTCTTCGAAAACGTCGACACAAACGCCGCGACCGTCTGCAACCAGGCGAAAGCAATGACGATTTCGGCGATATGTTCCTTCACCACTGACTCCCGTCCGCCCGGCGCGCAAGCCACGCCGTTCGGAAGCCAGTACAACAATCATGTGACGCTCTGGTGACAAACCGACGAATTCACCGCGCGGGCGTCAATCGGCAGAGGTAATCCGCCAGACAAGCCGCAACGGGTCAATGCGAGTGGCCGTAATGACCGTGTGAGCCGTCGTGATCGTGGTCGTGGCCATGATCGGGCTCGGACTTCTCGGCCTCGGCGTAGCCGTGCATCATGGCTTCCATCACCTTGCGCAGCGGATCTTCCTGCAACGAACAATGGGCGGCCAGAAAACCCGCGAGCCGCGCGAACACCAGCGGCTGCATCGACATCACCTGATAGCGGTCGTTCTGATCCTGCTTCTCGGCGTCCGTCATGCAGCGCGACAGCGCGTCCGTGAAGAGCTTGTCGAGCAGATCGAGGATCGGATCGCCCGCGCCCGGCTTGTGTTGCTGCCGCGCGACCAGATTGCGAGAGTGCGCCAGAAAGCGGTTGTAGAGCGCTTCTTCGAGTTGGCTCGGTCCGCCGTCTTCTTCGAGATCGCCGCACATGAGATTGCCTCATCGGTAAGCTGAAACACAAACGCGCCCGGCGATGACCGGGCGCGTCAGAGACGATTGAGATGGTCGCAGGCGCCCGACTCAGAAACCTTCGGCGCGCTCGATTTGCTCGAACCAGTCGAAGCCCATCGGCTTCACGATGCGGCTGTTGATCACGATGATGCGCGCTTCGTTCTTGGGGTCGGAATTGAAGTGCTTGTGCGCACAATACGGCGGGATGTAGACGAAATCACCCTGCGCCCACTCGAAGCGCTGCGGTTCGGTCTCCCACTCGAATTCCATCACGTCATGGCAGTCGAACTTGACGTCCCAGTGAAGATCGTAGCCCGAGCCTTCGACGACGTAGAACACTTCTTCCGACAGGTGGCGATGCTTGCCGGAGGCTTTGCCGGGCTCCAGGAACTGCATGTAAATGTCGAGGCAGCATTCCTTGGTGTTCATCTGCTCGTTGATGATGTGCTTGATCAACCCGTCGGGCGAGCGCTCCAGCGGCATCTCGGACGACTTCACCACGTTCATGCGGGAATCGTATTCCTTGCGGAATTCTTCCGACGCCTTGATGGCCTGTTCGTAGAAGTTCACGTACTGAACTTCCGCTTTCGCCCGCATCTGTTCGCGTGGATCGATGATTCCCATGGTGTCCTCTAGGCCGGAAACTGGATTGGTCGGTTGATAGCACAGGCCGGCGGCGCTTGCCTACTGTTTGGCAAGGGTTTTACCGCGCGCGCGCGGCGAAAATGTCGCGGAATATCTTCACCCAGCGATCGCCCTCGTCGAGCAGTTTCTGCGGGTTGGTGATGACAATGCCGGGTGGCGGCTCCTTCACCCGGCGGTTGGTCGGCTGGTTGTCCTGTTCGAGCAGAACCTTCTGGCCGTCGGTCAGGAAATGCTCCCAGAACAGCACCGCCGAATAGGGGCTCGGGGCCTTGCGGACGACCGCCACGCCGGTCGGCAGGGACACCACGGGCGGCAGCAGCACGTCCTGCACCGGCGCGCCCGAATGCACGAGCTGGTTCGCCTTGTAGCCATAGACGGTGAGCGCCAGCGGCACCTCGCCCGACACCACCATGTTGGCGAGCAGCGTGTGACCCTTGCGGATCGAAATGCCGTTCGTCGCCACAATGCGGCGGAACAGGTCGAGCGCCTTGTCCTCGCCCAGCACGCCGGCGATGCCCATCAGCCAGTTGGCGTCCTCGGCCTCGATGCCGAGCTTGCCCTTCCATTTCGGGTCGAGCAGGTCTTCGTAGGTTTTCGGCGCGTCGGCCTTCTTCACCAGATTGGTGTTGAACAGCGTCGTGAAGATGCTGATGCGCGACGTCACCCATTCGCGGTGCGGCTGTAGCGCTTGCGGCATCATGTCGTCGAGGGTGGACGAGCGGACTTCCTGCAGAAGCTCCTCGCGGTGCATGGCCTCGATGTCGGGACCGGCCGTTTCGACCACATCCACGTCGAAGCGATTGGCGCGGCGCTCGGTGACGGCGCGCTGGCGAATGTCCTCGGAGCTGCCGCGCCAGACCTTCACCTTGAGCCCGTATTTCTTCTCGAAGCTGGCGATGATGCCCGCCATGTCCTCGACCGTGGCGGAGGAATAGAGCGTCAGGCCGCCCTCTTTCTTCGCCCCGATGATGATTTTTTCGAGTCGGTCCGGGCCGGTGAGAAAGGCGACGTCGGCCGCTGTCTCGGCGCGGGCTATGCCCGCAAGCATCGCGCCCATCGCGCAGGCGAGCGCCGCGCCGCGCCAGTCGACGAATCGGTCCATCCGCGTCCTCATCGTATCCTCCCTGATCGCACTCAGGCGGCTGTTGGCGCCGCTCGAACGAAAACGGCGGGAATCGCTTCCCGCCGTGCGTCGTCTCAGTTCATGTGGGCGGGCTTCGGCGGCAGCGTCTCAAGCTCCGCCTTGTAGGCGTCGTCCATGCGCGGCGCGAGGCCGTGCTTGGACAGCGCCTCGACGAACATGGCGCGCACCTGCTGCGACTCGTCCGCATAGTCGATCTGGTTGCCGCCGAGACGGCGGCTGATCCACGACAGCGGCACGCCCTGACCGTTGCGCACCGACGAATGCTTGAACGCCAGATAGCGCGCAGGCGTCGGGCCCGTGTTGAAATGCTGGTGGAAGAAGGCGTTCGGCGGCACGATGAGCGTGCCGGGCTGCCAGTCGAAACGCCGCGGCTCCTCTCCTTCCGACCACATCAGCGAATAGCCTTCGCCGCTGAGCAGGATGACGTGCGCGCCCGGGCCGTGCGCATGCGCCTTCTTGTAGGTGCCGATGGGGAACTGCGAGATGTGGCTCGCCATCGAGCCCCTGCCCATGTTGAACCGGATGTGGCCGCCGCCCGCGCCGCGCTCCTTGGCGGTGATGAGCGGCAGATTGACGGCGTCCGGCACGAAGTTCGTCGTCAGCAGGAAGCCCTTCTGTTCGCCCTTGCCGGAGAAATAGTCCGGCTCGCCGTTGAAGCGCTCCTTGAAGTCATGCGCGGTGCCGAACACGAAATCCGGATCGTCGTACAGGTTCAGCACCCACGGCAGGAAGGTGACGCCGACATAGCGCGCCGGCTCCTGCCCCGAGCCGTTGAAGTGCTGGTAATTTGTGTTCAGCGGAATGGCGAACATGGCTCCGGCCTTCCACTCGAACGTGGTGCGCTGGCCCTGGTCGTTCCAGATCGTCGTCGAACCGCGACCGTCGAGGATCAGGATCATTTCCTCGAACAGCTGGCGCATCGGCACGAGCTTGCCGCCGGCGGGAATTTCGCAGACGTAGCAATCGTTCGAGGTGCGCGACGCGTCGTGGTTGATGAACACGCCCTTGCCGCCGCGCGCAGCCCACGGCTTCAGATCCACGGTGCGCAGGTTCGGCACATACTGGGCGCTGATGATGTCGAGGCCCTGACCGGCGACCCAGCGGCCATAGGGGGTGTTCTTCTCGGTCTCGAATTTCTTCGCGAGTTCGTCGGACACGAGTGCGTTCTTGGCCATTCAGTCTCTCCGGTTTCGAATGTTCGTCAATGAATTGCGTCAGACCGGCACGCGCTTGGGCGGCAGGGTCGCGAGTTCGGCTTCGTAGAATTCGTCCATCTTCGGCGTCAGACCGTGCTTGGCCAGCGCCTCTGCGAACAGACGGCGGACCTCGGCCGTCTCGTCGGCGTAGTCGATCTGGTTGCCGCCAAGGCGGCGGCTGAGCCACGCGAGCGGCACGCCCTGCTCGTTGCGGATGCCCGGATGCTTGAACGCCAGATAGCGCGCCGGCGTCGGGCCGGTGTTGAAATGCTGGTGGAATACGTTGGTCGGCGGCACGATCAGCGTGCCGGGCTCCCAGTCATAGCGCTTGGGCTCTTCGCCTTCTGCCCACATCAGCGAATAGCCTTCGCCGTTGAGCAGGATGACATGCGCGCCCGGATCGTGTGCATGCGCCTTCTTGTAGGTTGCGATCGGGAATTGCGAGATGTGGCTGGCGATCGAGCCGCCCGCCATGTTGAACCGGATATGTCCGCCGCCCGCGCCGCGCTCCTTGGCGGCGATCAGCGGCAGGTTGACCGCGTCCGGCACGAAGTTCGTCGTCAGCAGAAAGCCCTTCTGCTCGCCCTTGGCGCTGAAGAAATCCGGCTCGCCGCCGAAGCGGCCCTTGAAGTCGAAGTCGAGGCCGAACAGGAAATCGAGATCATTGTACATGTTCAGCACGGACGGGCAGTTCGTCACCGACACGAAGCGCGCCGGCTCCTGACCCGAACCGTTAAAGTGCTGATGCTGGCAGTTCAGCGGAATCGCGAAGATCGCGCCGGCCTTCCATTCGAACGTCGTGCGGCGGCCGTCCTTGGCCCACACGGTCGTCGAGCCGCGGCCGCTGAGCACGAGGACCATTTCCTCGAACATCTGGCGCTGCGGGTTGAGGCTCTTGCCGGCCGGGATCTCGCACACATAGCAATCGTTGGTGACCTGCGAGGCCTCGTGATTGATGAACACGCCCGCGCCGCCGCGCCGCGCCCACGGCTTCAGCTCGACGGTCTTCAGGTTCGGCACATAGTGCGCGCTGATGATGTCGAGCCCTTCGTCCTTCACGAAGCGCATGTAGGGCGTGATCTTTTCGACTTCGAACTTCTTGGCGAGTTCGTCGGTTGCGAGCGGGCCCTTGGCCATCAGGTTCCTCCGGTTATGATTTGCGCGGGCGCGATCAGCGCGCGCCGCGCGTCGTGAAGATTTCGCGATAGAGCTTCGACCACTTTTCCTTTTCGTCGAGCATCTGCGAGGCGTCGCTGAACTGCACCTTGAGTTCCGGGGGCAGCTCAGCAACCTTGCGGTTGGTCGGCGAGAATTCGCGATCCATCAGGATTTTCTGTCCATCGACTCCCAAAAGGAAATCGAAGAACAACACCGCTGTGTGCGGGTGCGGCGCCTTGGGGGCGACGCCAACGCCATTGACCCGCGCGACGGCGGGTTCGAGGCCCAGCAACTCGACCGGCGCACCGCCGGTCTTCAACTGGTTGGCCTTGTAGCTGTAGGTCGTCAGCGCCAGCGGCACTTCGCCGGACGCCACGAGGTTCACCAGCAGTGTGTGGCCCTTGCGCACCGAAATGCCGTTCTTGGCGACGATGTCGCGGAACAGCTTGATGCCCTTTTCTTCGCCCATGCCGGTGGCGATGGTGGCGAGCCAGTCTTCGTCTTCCGCCTCGATGCCGAGCTTGCCCTTGAACTTGGGATCGAGCAGATCCTCGTAGGTCTTCGGCGCGTCGGCCTTCTTGATCAGGTTCGTGTTGTAGGCGGCTGCTATGACGTTGAGGCGTGTGCCCATCCACTCGCCGTGCTTGATCACAGCCTGCGGGGTGAGATCGGCCAGCACCGGCGACTTGACCGCCTGCAGCAGCTTCTCGCGATGCATCGACTCCATTTCGCGGCCGCCAAGTTCGAACACGTCGACGTCGAAGCGGTTGGCACGATATTCCAGAATCGCGCGCTGGCGCACGTCCTCGGCGCTGCCGCGCCAGACATTGACCTTCACGCCGTATTTCTTCTCGAACACGTCGTTGAGGGCCTTGAGGTCCTCGATCTGCAACGACGTGTAGATCATCATGGAGCCTTCCTTCTTGGCTCCGGCGATGAGTTTGTCCTGACGATCAGGACCGGAAAAATTGGCGACATCCTGAATGGTCTGCGCGCTGGCGAGCGGCGCGGCGAAGGCCATCGCGGCGGCCAGG
>CANJEY010000238.1 GCA_947472615.1 Beijerinckiaceae bacterium | reverse complement strand
TTGATCACCGGCAGCGGCAGGGTCTGGAATCCCTTGGGGCGGAAAGGCCCGAAGCGCTCGATTTTCAGCGAGTCGACGTTGGGCAATTCGATGTTCGCCCCGACGAGGAGCCGCTCGCCGCGCAGATTGGCGATATTCGTCTCGTCATTGGCGAAAATCTGCGGAATTACGCAACCGATCGGCCCCGCCGGCTTGGGCTTCGTCTGGCCGAGCTTGCCGACGGCGGCCGGCTTGGCCTTGGGATTGACCTGTGCGGGCTTCGGTTCGGGGGGAGGGGCGTAGGCCGCCCCGAGCGAGCCGGAGATGCAGAGGCGTCCATCCCGCATGGCGTAGGTCGTGACATTGACGATCGCCTCGAACGGCGCGGTCCAGTCGCGAGTGATCTGCAGGAAGCGACCGTCCTTCTCGAAGAAGCCCAGATAGGGCGGGAGCTTGCTCGGCTTGAAGCCGATCGGCGCCATGGTCTGTTCGAGCATGGCGTCGAGCGCCGCCTTGCCGGTGAGCACCGGCTCGTGATTGTCGTTGACCGGCTTGAACTTCTTTTCGACGACCTTCGGGGTCGCGAAGCCCTGATTGAGATTGGTCGGCCCCTGAAAGCCCTTGGCTTCCGCCGGGGCGTCGAACCCGGTCTTGATCGGCTTGGGAACAGGCGTTGAAGCGACCGCCGGCGTGGGTGCCGGTTGCGGCGCAGGCTGGGGGGGGGACCGGAGCAGGCGGCTGAACGGCCGCGACCGGCGCTGCGGGTTTGGGCGCGGCGGAGGCGGCGGCGTCTGCTGTTGCTGGCTTATCCTTATCCTTGTCCTTGTCGCGAGCCCGCACCTTGTCGACCGAGGGAACGAAGGACGGGAAGCCGAGCAGATTGCCCTTGAGGATCGGATAGGCCTGATCGCCGATGACGAGCGTCGCGACCTGTTCGCCGAAGGCCGCCTTGCGCTTCGCCTTGCCGTTCTCGTCGACCAGAATGGATTCGGCGATGCGGGCGGCGACCGAGGCCTGCAAGGCCTTCTTTTCCTGCAGTGTGAGTTCATTGGCGGCGGCCGCCTTGACGGCGGACTGCGAGATGACCTTGAGCTTGCTCGCCGCCTGCTGCGCCGACGCGAGACGGCCGACCACGCTGTTGGATCCGTCGGCAGCCTGCTGCGCAGCCTCAGCCGTCGAGTTGACGAGCGTCAGAAGCTCTTCTTCGGATTTGGCCTTCACGGCTTTTGCATTCTTGACGATGACTGCCGTCTTGGCGGCTTCGGCGCGCGCCTCCTTGGCGGTCAAAGCCTCGTCCTTATATTCGTGGTCCTTCGGGACGCCGATCACGACGGTGATCATGTTGCAGTCGAGCAGGCCCTGCGGGGTGCCTTCGCACAGCATGTTCTGACGCCGCGCCCAGGTGCGTACCGCGAAGCGGCTTGGCGTGCCTTCGCCCATCAGGCTGCGGGCGACATGATAGGAATAGCGTGGCGGCTGGACGCCGGGGTTGAGGCGGATCGACTTGCCGATCAGATAACGGACGGCGCTGGAGCCTTCGAGTTTCTCGGCCACGTGGAACTTGTCCTCGTCGCCCTCGCCGTCGCTGTCCATGCCGCCGGAATCGCCTTCCTCGCCGTCGCCGTCGTCGTCGCTGCTGCGCGCCTTGCGCTTCTTTCCGTCCTCGTCGTCGCCGTCCTTTTCAACGACGTTCTGATCGCCGCCGCCACCCTTCTTCTTCTGCTGCTTCTCGAAGAAATAGTCGGTCAGCTTGGTGGCGACCACAAACCCTCCGACCGCGCTCGCGACCAGCAGGAAAAGGGCGACCTTGATGCGAGGATGGACGTACAAAACGCCTCAACGAAAACGACGCTACAAACATGCTTAAGATAGAGAGAACTCGTGAACAGATCGCTTCGAGCTGAAAACCTCCCACGAGCTTTTGAAACATGCTTAAGCATTCCTTCATCGCGCGGCTCTAGCGTAATGGGCGAGTAGTCTGCCGCGGACCCGATGATCCATGAATGCGTTGTTCAACGAACTGTCGTTTGGCGAAGTGTTCGCGCTCGGCGTTGCATTTGTAGCGATCTTCTGGCTCACCGGAATGCTGATCAACGCGCTGTTGCAGGATCGCAGCCTCGGCGTCATCGGCAACGCCCTGTTGATGTTCATGGGCGGCGCTTTCGGTTTCTGGGTTAAGATTCTGATCACCGGGCCAATTTCCTGACCCGCTGCCAGGCGGCTTGAAGCCGCTTTCGTGACGTGAAAGACTGAGGATCGGGCGCGCCTCGACGCGCCGGGGAGAAACGTCATGGAAGGACGCTGGGCGCTCGCCCTGTGTGCGCTTGCGGTCGCTGGAACCGCCCACGCCGCGGATGAATCCCTGATCGCCGCCGCCCGCAAGGATGGCCGCGTCGTCTGGTACACGACACAGATCATCAATCAGCTCGTGCGGCCGCTCGGCGACGCGTTCGAGAAGAAATATGGCGTCAAGGTCGACGCCGTGCGCTCCGACGTCAGCGACATCGTGCTGCGCATCACCAACGAGGCGAAGGCCGGCCGCATGGAGGCCGACGTCTTCGACGGAACCGCGACCGTGCCGCCGCTGAAGCGCGCCGGCGTCGTGATGAAGTGGCAGCCGGATGCGGCCAAGACGATGCCGAAACAGTTCGTCGATCAGGACGGCTATTGGGTCGCCAACAACGTCTATGTCCACACGCCGGTCTTCAACACGCAACTCGTGCCGCGTGGCACGGAGCCGCGCGGCTGGAACGATCTGCTCGATCCGAAATATCAGGGTAAGATCGCCATGTCGGCGCTGGTATCGTCGTCGTCCGGGCCGGGACTGGTTGGAACCGTCTTCGCCGACATGGGCGAAGACAAGGGCATGGATTTTCTGCGCAAGCTCGCCGGCCAACGCCTCGGCAATCTCAATCAGGCGGCGCGCTCGATGGTGGATCAGGTGATGGCGGGCGAATATGCGCTCGGCCTGCAGGCGTTCAACCATCACGCGGTGATCAGCGCCGCGCAGGGTGCGCCGGTCGACTGGATCAAATGGTCGCCGGCCATGACGGTTCTGTCCATCGTGGCGCTGACGAAGGACGCGCCGCGTCCCAACGCCGGCAAACTGCTGGTTGATTATCTGGTGTCGGAAGAGGGGCAGCGCATTTTCGCGGCCTCCGACTATATTCCCATGGACCCGCGCGTTCCGGCCAAGGCGAAGGATCTGAAGCCGGAGGACGGCGGCTTTCGGCCGCTTTACCTGACGCCAGAGCAGCTCGACGCCTCGATCGGCAAATGGGCCGACATATATAAGAGTCTGTTCCGCTAGACCCCGCGCCAAAAACGGTGCGTAACCGGGCGCTCGCCTTGTGGGCGCGCCCCGATGTCACCTATAGAGCGCACATGCCAGACGCATCTCCTCAGGTTCTGTCCCACCGGCATCTGCTCGGGATTCAGGGACTGTCGCGCCCGGAAATCGAAGCGCTGCTCGACATGTCAGAGCAGGCGATCGAGGTTTCGCGGCAGGTTGAAAAGAAAAAGACCGTGCTGCGCGGCCGCACGCTGATCAATCTGTTCTTCGAGGCGTCGACGCGCACGCAGGCGTCGTTCGAACTGGCTGGCAAGCGGCTCGGCGCCGACGTGATGAACATGGCGGTCGCCAATTCTTCGGTGAAGAAGGGCGAGACGCTGATCGACACCGCCGTGACGCTGAACGCCATGCGTCCTGACATCATCGTGGTGCGGCATTATTGTTCGGGCGCGGTCGATCTGCTCGCCCGCAAGGTCGGCTGTTCGGTCGTCAACGCCGGCGACGGATCGCACGAACATCCGACGCAGGCGCTGCTCGACGCGCTGACGATCCGCCGCCGCAAGGGCCGCATCGAAGGTCTGACGGTGGCGATCTGCGGCGATGTGCTGCATTCGCGCGTCGCGCGGTCCAACATGATTCTGCTGTCGGCGCTGGGCGCGCGCGTGCGCGCCGTCGGCCCCTCGACGCTGCTGCCCTCCGGCATCGACCGCATGGGCGTCGAAGTCCATCGCACCATGGAGACCGGCATCGCCGACGCCGACATCGTGATGATGCTGCGCGTGCAGCGCGAGCGCATGGACGGCGCGTTCATTCCGTCTTCCCGCGAATTCTTCCGCTTCTTCGGGCTCGACGCCGCGCGGCTGAAGCTCGCAAAACCGGACGCGCTCGTCATGCATCCGGGCCCCATCAATCGCGGCGTCGAGATCGATTCCGAAGTGGCGGACGGGCCGCAATCGCTGATCAACGAACAGGTCGAGATGGGCGTCGCGGTCCGCATGGCGGTGCTCGAATCGCTCGCCCAGCATCTGCCGAACGGGTGAGGCCATGAATTTCCGGTCCAACACTCGGCCGCAGGCGATCGCCCTCGTCAACGCCCGCCTCATCGATCCAGCTGCGCAGACCGAGACGCGCGGCGGCGTGCTGGTTCGCGACGGGAACATTGTCGAGATCGGCCCGATGGTGACGAGCGCCGCCGCGCAGGCGGGCGAGCGCGTCATTGACTGCGGCGGCGACGTCGTGTGTCCGGGCCTGATCGACATGCGCGTCTTCATCGGCGAGCCCGGCGCGGAGTTTCGCGAGACGTTTGCGACCGCGAGCGCGGCTGCTGCGGCGGGCGGCGTGACCACGATGGTGTCGACGCCCGACACGACGCCGCCGGTCGACGATCCGGCCGTCGTCGATTTCATCTTGCGCCGCGCGCGCGACAACTCACGCGTTCGGGTGTTGCCATCCGCTGCGCTCACCAAGGGTTTGCGCGGCGAGGAACTCGCCGAAATCGGTCTGCTGCAGGAAGCGGGCGCGGTGGCGTTCACCGATGGCGCGCATTCGGTGCGCAGTTCGAAAGTGATGCGCCGGCTTCTCACCTATGCGCGCGACTATGGCGCGCTGGTGATGCACGTCCCGCAGGACGCGGACCTCGCGGCTTCGGGCGTGATGAACGAAGGCGAATTCGCCAGCCGTCTCGGACTCGGCGGCGTTCCGGCGGAAGCCGAAGTCATCATGCTCGACCGCGATCTGCGCCTCGTCGCGCTGACGCGCGGCCGCTATCACGCGGCGCTGGTGTCGACGGCGTTGTCGCTGGAGAGTATCGCGCGCGCCAAGGCGGCAGGTCTGCCGGTGACATGTGGTATCTCGATCAATCATCTGACGCTGAACGAGAACGACATCGGCGATTACCGCACGTTTCTGAAGCTCTCGCCGCCGTTGCGGCAGGAGGATGAGCGGCAGAAGCTCGTCGAAGGGCTGGCCTCTGGAATCATCGACGTCATCGTGTCGGATCACAATCCGCAGGACGTGGAAGCCAAGCGTCTGCCGTTCGCGGAAGCCGAGAATGGCGCCATAGGCCTCGAAACAATGCTGTCGGCCGGTCTGCGTCTGGTCAACGCCGGGCAGATCTCGTTGCCGAAACTGCTGGCCGCGATGACCACGCGCCCGGCGGAGATTCTCGGTCTGCCGCAGGGCCGTCTCGCGGTCGGCGCGCCGGCCGATCTCATCCGGTTCGATCCCGACGAGCCCTATGTGGTCGATCCGGCGAAGCTGCATTCGCGCAGCAAGAACACGCCGTTCGACGAAGCCAGGATGGAAGGCAGGGTCAAATTGACCATGGTTGCGGGGCGCATCGTCCACGAATAGGCTCTGCGGGCGCGGACCTCGCGCGACGGACCCTGTTCATGAGCTACATTTCAGACATCAATTCCCTGCTTGCATTCGTTTTCGGCTATCTGCTCGGCGCGATCCCGTTCGGGCTGGTCATCACCAAGCTCGCCGGCACCGAAGACATCCGCCAGATCGGATCGAAGAACATCGGCGCCACCAACGTGCTGCGCACGGGCCGCAAGGATCTTGCAATTGCCACCTTGCTGCTCGACGCCTTGAAGGGCACGGCCGCGGTTCTCATCGCCGGGCGATGGGGACTGGACGCCGGCATCGCGGCGGGCCTCGGGGCGTTCATCGGCCATCTTTATCCGGTGTGGTTGCGCTTTCAGGGCGGCAAGGGCGTCGCCACTTATCTTGGCTGCCTGATCGGATTGTGGTGGCCGGCGGCTGCGGCGTTCGGACTCGTCTGGCTCGGCGTCGCCTATGTGACGCGCTATTCGTCGGCGGCGGCGCTCGCGGCCAGCATCGTGACGCCGGCTGTGCTGTGGTTCTCGGGCCATCCGCGCGAAGCCGAATTGTTCGTGGCGCTGGCGATTCTGTTGTGGCTCAAGCATCGCCCCAATATCGAACGCCTGCTGGACGGGACCGAAGGCAAGATCGGCGCGAAGCCGTGACTGCGCGGCTGTCAGACGCGCAACGCCTCGACTGGCTGCGCCTCATCCGCAGCGAGAACATCGGCCCGCGCACATTCCGCGCGCTGATCAACCAGTTCGGCGGCGCGGGCGCGGCGCTCGAGGCTCTGCCCGATCTGATCCGCCGCAAGGGCGGCGGCCGCAAGATCAACATCGCGACGCGCGAAGACTGCGAGCGCGAACTGGTCGCCGTCCGGCGCGGCGGCGCGCAACTCATCGCGCTGGGCGAACCCGACTATCCGAAGGCGCTGCGCGAAATCGATTCGCCGCCGCCGATCATCGTCGTGCGCGGCGATGTGTCCGTGCTGGCGAAACCGATGGTGGCGATCGTCGGATCGCGCAACGCGTCGGCCGCTGGCCTCGCGTTCGCCGAACGGCTCGCGCATGAACTGGCCGAAGCCGGATATGTTGTCGCCTCGGGCCTTGCGCGCGGCGTCGATGCGCGCGCCCATCGCGCCACGCTCCAGACCGGAACAGTGGCGGTGCTGGCCGGCGGACTCGACAAAATCTATCCGGCCGAACATGCGCCGCTGCTCGAACAGATTGTGGCGCATGGAATTGTCATGTCGGAAATGCCTATGGGCTGGGAGCCGCGCGGCCGTGATTTTCCGCGCCGTAACCGCATCGTGTCGGGACTGGCGCTCGGCACCGTTGTGGTCGAGGCGGCGCGGCGTTCCGGTTCGTTGATCACGGCTCGTTTCGCCAACGAGCAAGGGCGC
>CANJEY010000237.1 GCA_947472615.1 Beijerinckiaceae bacterium | reverse complement strand
TTGCGAAATGCGGCTGTGGCGCAGGTTGTGCGCGCGGGTCTCGATCAGGGCGTCTGGCTGCGCACGGCGGCCGATCAGGAAGATGTTGCGCCGCCCGCCAAACTGCAACTCGACCGCGGCAACGTCGCCGTGATCGACAAGAATGGCGTCGCGTTCGCTTATTCCACCGAGCGCGATCGTCTCGTGCAGGTGATCTATCCGGAACGTTCATCGCTCGCCGAAATCGCCAGCGCCTACCGGCCGTGGGTCGTGGGCGCGCTGTGGCTTGCCTTCAGCCTGCTGGTGGTCATCAGCGTGCATCGCTTCTATGCGCGGGGACGCAGGCGTATCGCCTGATCCACGCGAAGTTTGAACCCGGCAATTTGTTCTGCGTAGCTCGGGCGGGGTAGCGTGCACACTCACTCGGAATCCGACCTTGGCGTCGGAGACCTGCTGGTCAGGTAAGGGGCGATCCGGGCGGATCAGTTCGAGGAAGCGCTCGAACTGGCGACGCGCTGGCAGGTGCCTATCAGCGCCGCGCTCATGTCGCGCTGGTGGATTCGCGCCGACGTGTTCAGCCGCGCGCTCGCCGCCTATCACGGCCTGCCGTTCGTGCGGCTGGCGGACGGCGAGCCGGATGCGGATTTGCTCAACGCCGCCGATGTCGACGTCTATCTGCAGAATCTCGTGATCCCGTGGCGGCGTCGCGACGGCGTGCTGCAACTCGCGACCTGCGAGCCCGGTCCTAAGATGCTGCTGTTCGCGCGCGCCCGCTGGGGCGCGGCGATCGAATTCGTCGTCGCCTCCAAGTTCGACATCATCGAAGCCGTGCAGCGACGCTTCAGCGCGGACCTGTCGCACGGCGCAGTGCATGAACTCGAAGAGACCGATCCCGAGATGTCGGCGCGTCGCGTGATCTCGCGCGGCCAGGCGATCGCCATGTATCTCATGGTGACGGCGCTCGCGGCCGGACTGGCGTTTGAGCCGCTCGCGACCATCATCACGCTGAATGCGCTGCTGACGCTGTTCTACTTCGGCAGCTTCGTGTTCAAGGGCGTGCTCGTGTGGGCGGGCGGTATCGGACAATTGGCGTCGGCGCGCGCCATCGACGCGGAAGTGCGTCTGCTGCGCGACGAAGATCTGCCGACCTTCAGCATTCTGGTGCCGATGTTTCGCGAGCCGGACGTGTTGCCGATTCTCGTGAGGGCGCTGCGCAACCTGAATTATCCGCTCGCCAAGCTCGATGTGAAGATTGTGCTCGAGGAAAGCGATCACGAGACGATCGAGGCGGCGCGCGCGCTGCATCTCGAACCGATTTTCGAAATCATCATCGTGCCGCCGAGTCAGCCGCAGACCAAGCCCAAGGCGTGCAATTACGCGCTGCGCTTCGCGCGCGGCGAATTTCTCGTCATCTACGACGCGGAGGACAAGCCCGAGCCAGATCAGTTGCGGAAGGTGGTGGCGGCGTTCCGTCGTGCGCCCGCGTCCACCGCCTGCATCCAGTGCCGTCTGAATTATTTCAATTCGCGCGAGAACTGGCTGACGCGCATCTTCACGCTCGATTATTCGCTCTGGTTCGATCTGATGCTGCCGGGCCTGCAGAAGCTCGGCGCGCCGATCCCGCTCGGCGGCACGTCGAACCATTTCCGCATCGCGGTGCTGCGCGAACTGCACGCATGGGACCCGTTCAACGTAACGGAAGACGCTGATCTCGGCGTGCGTCTGGCGCAGCGTGGCTACAGCGTCGGCGTCATCGACTCGACGACGTTCGAGGAAGCCAATTGCAGCATCGCCAACTGGATCCGGCAGCGATCACGCTGGATCAAGGGCTACATGCAGACGATGCTCGTGCATTCGCGCCGGCCGGTGAAGCTTGCGCGGGCCATCGGTCCGCTGGGCGTGACGAGCTTCGTCTTCTTCATCGGCGGCACGGCGCTGTCCGGCCTGCTGAATCCGCTGTGCTGGGGAATCTTCCTGCTCTGGTTCGCGACGTCGACGACTTCGCTGTCGCCGTTGTTTCCGCCGGTGCTGCTGTATTTCAGCCTCGTCAATCTGATCGCCGGCAACGGGCTCTTCATCTATCTGATGATGATCGCGCCGTTCCGTCGTCGCTGGACCGGGCTGACGCCGTGGGCGCTGACGGTGTTCGGCTATTGGGTGTTGTTGTCGATCGCAGCCTACAAGGCGCTGGGGCAGCTGATTTTCAAGCCTTTCTATTGGGAGAAGACCGACCACGGACTGTCCACTCACACGAAGCGCGAAGCCGCGCTGGCTGTCGCTTCCGATGCGCGGACGCGTTCGCAGGGAGCGGTCGCCCCGGCTAGCCCATGATGCGCACGATCCCCTATCTCAGCGTTGGCGCTGCGACCTTTGCTGCCTTCACGGGTCTGCTCGCCTGGCTGGCGCTGCATGGGTTTGTCAGCGCGGAATCGCTCGAACTCACCGGCAAGGGCATCGCGGCGCGCGACGGCGCGATGACGCTGCGCGAATTCGCCCTCATCTTTCCGCCGCTGCCCAACCTGGCGAGTCTGGCGATCCAGTGGGGGGTCTCCCCCGCCATTCCGGCTCCCGCCATCGCGTCCGCGGCGATCGTCGGCACGCTGGCGGTGCTGTGGATTCGCAGCTTCGTGCAGGCGGGCTACGCATGGTCCACGGCGATCTTCATGGCGACGGCGCTGATCTGCGGGCCGGCGTTTCTGTCGCTCGCCTGCGAAGGCCCGTCGGCGCCCATGCTGGCGCTCGGCGCATGGCTGATGGGCTCAACGGCTTTCCGGCTGCGTGCGCGCGCTAACATCGTCGACCTGATGGGCTTTTCGGCCTCGCTCGCCTATCTGGCGCTGTGCCATCCGTTCGCGGCGTTCATCGTTCTCGGTTTCGCGCCTTTTATCGTGCTGGTGCTGCCGCCGCAGGTGACGTCGGACTCGATGATCGGCGGCTATCTGGCTGTGCTGTTTCCGGTCGCGCTCGTGCTTGGCGGCGCGGCCTATGTGTCGTGGATATTCACGCTCGATCCGCTCGGTCTGTTCCGTCTGCTGTCGGCGCGATCCGGCGATCTTGGCTTTGACGGATTGAGCGGCGGCGACATGTCCTATGTGCGGTCTGGCCCGCTCGCCGCCTGGCCTGCCTACGCGCTTCTGGTGCTGCTGAACGCGCCTGTCTTGCTCGGCGGGCTGCGCCTCATGCGCCGCCGCCTGCCGCGCGCCATGCCACTCGTGGCGCTGATCGCCGCCGTGCCGCTCGGCGGTATGCTGGCGGACGTTCTGGGCTTCAGCTTTCCGATGCTGCTGATGGTCGCGCCGCTGACGGGATTTGCGGCTGCGGCGGTTGCGGTTCTGCCGCTCGAGGAACAACGCCCCATTCTGGTTCTGTTGCTTGTGGCGGCGGGCGCGCTCGGCAGCGCAGCGACGCTGCGGCTTGCGCCTGACGCCGAGACGCCGCAATGGGTGGCGGCCATGGCGGGGCGGCAGGTGGAGACGATCGCTATCGCCGAGCACGATCTCGGCGCGGCTCTGCGTGGACGCAATGACGTGCTGATCGACGCGTTGTCGTCGCCCGGCATTCTGGCGGGCCGCGCATCGGCGCGCGGCCTCGTGGTGCCGCTGAGCGCGGGGTTCGAAATGACGCGGTTGTCGCGCCGTCCGGCGACGCGCTACATCGCTGTGAGCAGCGCCGACAGTTATCGTCGTGAGCGCGACGCCGTTCATGCGATCTTCCCGACGCTCTATGCGTCCGGTCTGCCCGGCTACGCCCGCATCTACGATCATCTCGGCTGGCGGGTGTATGAGCGCCTCCAGCTGGCCGACGGCGGTTGATCGCGATGCGCGTTCTCCTCGCCATGGGGCCATCGGACGAACGTGAGCGCATCAGGTCGTCGCTGTGGGCAGGGGGCTTCGACGACGTGCGCGAGGCGGCCTGTTCGCAGGACGCCATCGCGGCGCTCGACGGCGCGGGCGCGCAGGCCTCGCCCGCCGACGTCGTCCTGCTCGACATGGCGCTGGAGGACGCGGACGGCGTCGAAACCTGCGCCAACATCCGGCTGCTGCCGGGCCATCGCGAGACTCCGATTGTCGTCATGGCGTCGCCCGGCGATGTGCAATCGCTGTCGCAGGCCTTCGTCGCAGGCGCCAGCGACTATCTGTTCCGTCCGTTTCACGATGTCGAACTGCTGGCGCGCATGCGCTCCATCGCGCGCAACAAGGTTCAATTCGACCGGCGACGGGGCTACGAACGCGAATTGCAGCGGCTGCGGCGACCAGGTTCCATCTGGCGCGGCGGCGAAGGTCCGGCTTTGGATTCCGAGACGGGGCTGCCCGGCCGCCACGTGCTGACGGAATCGCTGAACTGGCACGGCCAGCGCGAGGATGGCGCACGCATCGCCGTGATAGTGGCGCAGATCGACGCGCTGACCAGCTACCGCCATCTCTGTGGGCCGGATGAAACCAGCGGCATGTTGCGGCGCGTGACGACGGCGCTGGGGCGCGAACCCGCGAGCCTCGATCGTTACCTGATCGCGTTCGACACCGGCAGTTTCGCCATCGTGGCCGCGCCCAGCGACGACAGCGAGTTTCAGCGCGCCGACGCGTTGCGCCGGCGGGTTCTCGACCTGCGCATTCCGCACATGGAATCCGCGTTGCGCGAAACATTGAGCGTCAGCGTCGGGCTGTCGTGCGGGCGCAGGAGCGGCCGCGAGGCCGTGTCGCAATTGCTGCCGAACGCCATTCGGGCCGCCGAGCAGGCCGCCGCCGAAGGCGGCAACCGGGTTGTTTGCGTGGATGACATGACATGAAATTGCTCACACTCACGCAGCGCGTGCGCGCAGGCGGCGCTTGCGCCGCTGCGCTGCTCGCCTTGTCGACACAGGCGCTCGCCGGCGCGTTCAACCAGCAGGCCGGCCACGGGCAAGTCATCGTCACGTCGAATTTCTCGACGGCGGACGAGGGGTTCGATGCGGTCGGCAAGTTCTCGCCAGCGTCCAATTTTCGCAAGTTCGAGACGACAGCGCTCGTCGAATACGGCTTCACCGACTGGCTGACCGCTATCGTCAAGCCGAGCGTACTCAGCGTGCACACCGGCGGCGTCGCGTCGGCGGATTATACAGGCCTCGGCATGACCGAGATCGGCGCGCAGGCGCGGTTGCTGCAGTTCGACACGTCGGTATTCGGGATCCAGGCGACATTGCGCATTCCGGGCAGTTCCAACTCGGCCAATCCGCTGCTGGCCGGATCGACGCGCCCGGAGGAAGACGTGCGTTTGCTATACGGCCACGGCTTCAAGCTCGGCGGCTGGGACTCGTTCGTCGACGTGCAGGTCGGCTATCGCTGGCGCAACGGCGGACCGCCGGACGAATTCCGCTGGGACGCGACGTTCGGCGTGCGCCCCGTGGCGCAATGGCTGCTGATGTTGCAATCGTTCAACACCGTGTCGCAACCATCGAACTCGGTGGTTTTTCCGCGCAACAGCCTGCACAAGCTGCAGGCCAGCGCGGTCTATGATTTCGATAAGGCGTGGTCCGGCCAGCTCGGCATTTTCGCAGCTGTGGCTGGGCAGAATGCGCTGCGCGAGCGCGGCGTTCTGGCCGCCGTGTGGCGGCGCTTCTGATCGCCGGGCACAGACAGACACGATCCTGCCATTCTGGCGTGCTTCAAGCGGAAGCGAAGGCGGCTGACGCTTAACCGATCGTTCACCATGATATGGTTAATGAATTCAGTCGCGTAAGTGTCTGGATGGAATTGTGAGCTACCTCGAACCGCCGCCAGGTCCGGCTCCGGTAGTCGTCGTCAAGGACGTCGGCGGGTATGTCGACCAATATCGTGAGCAGACAGAGCGCTATCGTCGCGAGAATCGCGAGGTGCGCCTGCACGAATGTCGCTCGGCCTGCACGCTGGCCCTGAGCCTTCCCAACGTCTGCGTATTTCCAGACAGCATCGTCAAGTTTCACAAGGCCTACGACGTCAAAACGAAGATCGCGGACGAATCCGTTTCGCGGGAACTGATGTCAGCCTATCCACCCGCCGTGCAAGCCAGGCTTGGGCAATTGACGCGCGAGTACCGGGCGCTGCGCGGCGCGGAACTGATCGAACTGGGTATTCGCGACTGCAACGAGAAGCGCACCATCATGGTGGCGAAGAACACGCCGCCGGCCGAGCGTGCAGGCGGCATCGCGAAGGCGATGGAGAGTCTCGTGTCGACGCTACTCAATCCGGCGGAGGCTGCGCAGTCAGGAGGCCTGCCGGTCGGGCCGTCGTCGAAACGCGCGCCAGTTCAGGTTGCATCCATCACCAGCGATCTGCGGCCCAATGTTCCGCTGCCGCCGGCTGTCGATCGCTTGTCAGGCGCGTTCGACGTTCCACTGCCGCCGCGCCGGCCTGCGGAGCTTGCCGTCGTGGCGTCCGCCAAACCGCTGCAGTTGCATCCGCAAGCGGCGATGCCGGGCGCGTTGCCGGTGCTGCCGACCCGCTTCATGGCCTATGCGCCGCTCACCGCCATGCAGGTCGACATGATCGCCCGAAGCCTGCGCTGATCAGATCTCGATCACCACATATTGCTCGTCGACCGACACTCTGTAGGTCTCCGCCACATACGGCCCCTTGGTGAGATCGCCGCCCTTCTCGACGTGCGAGTCATACATGCGCACGCGCGTCGTCAGCGGATCGCAGTAGGACTGGCCGGTTCGGATGTCGAACTCCCAGCCGTGCCACGGACATTTGACGAATTCGCCCGGTCGTTCAAGCCGATACTTGCCGGGCTCGTCGGACATCGCGAGGCCCACGACCTTGCCGGCGCACAGCGAGCCGCTTTCGTGCGGGCATTTGTCGCCGAGCGCGTAGAACGTGCCGCCGAGATTGAACAGCGCGATGTCACGGCCCTTCAGGGTCACCTTCTTGTGCTGGCCCGGCGGCACTTCCTCGATTGTGGCGACGACGTGTTTTTCCATGGTCATTTCAACCCGTAGAGCTCTTTGGCGTTGTCGAGGAAGATGCGCTGCAGCTTGTCGTCGCCGAGGCGCACCTTGCCGAGGACGAAC
>CANJEY010000236.1 GCA_947472615.1 Beijerinckiaceae bacterium | reverse complement strand
GTTTGGCGGGGTTCGCCGGTTCGCTCCGGCTGCCGGTTTTTTTCTGACGGTTAACCGGCCTCTTGTCCGGATCCCCGCCAACCGACACACGACCACAGGCACGTGCGATTTGGGCGAGGCGGAACATATGTGTAATCGAGGGGAATACAAGCGGTTTTTTTGCCCGCGGCAGGTTTGGAGACAAAAAAGTAAACCTTCTGCGAGGACGTCCACAGGTTCGTCGCAATTCGCCGCCACATCACCTCCCGCAACGCCGCTTGCCGCAGCGCTGAAAGCCGATTACCTGATTTGCGACGCGCCCGCAGACGCCGACGGGCCGATCTTTTCCACGCCAGGCTGGACCAGGGGATATGTCCGACCTCACCCGACGCACGTTCATCACCGGCCTCGCGGCTGCGTCCGCGACTCAGGCCGCCGCGCAGGCGCCTGCGGCGAATCAGGCGAAGTTTACCTATGACGACGTCGTGAAGCGCGCGCGCGATCTCGCCGCCGCGCCGTTCGACGCCTCGGTGCCGGCGCTGCCGGACGCTCTGGCGAGGCTGGACTGGGACACCTGGCGGCAAATTCGTTTCCGCGGCGACCGCGCCATGCTGGGCAACAGCGGCGGGCCGTACCGTTTGCAGATGTTCCATCTCGGCCACCTGTTCAAGCGGCCGGTGACGATCAACACGATGCGCGACGGCATCGCGACGCCAATTCCCTATTCGGCGAATCTGTTCGACTACGGGCCGACGAAGTTCGACAAGCCGCTGCCGGTAAACCTCGGTTTCGCGGGCTTCCGCATCCACTACCCGCTGAACCGGCCGGGCCAGTCAGACGAACTCGTGTCCTTCGTGGGATCGAGCTACTTCCGTTTTCTCGGCCGCAACCAGCAATACGGACTGTCGGCGCGCGCGTTGTCGGTGAACACCGGCCTCCTGAACAATCAGGAGGAGTTTCCGTTCTATCGTGAGTTCTGGTTCGACACGCCGGGCGCGAACGCCGATCACATCACGATCTTCGCTCTGCTCGACAGCGAATCGCTGGCCGGCGCGTACAAGTTCGATTTCTATCCGGCGCAGAATTCGTTCGTCGATATTTCGGCCACCGTGTTCGTGCGCTCGACCCAGCAGGGCGTCGGGCTCGCGCCGCTGACCTCCATGTATTTCATGGGCGAGAACGATCGCCACTACAACGACCGCAACAAGTACGACGACTTCCGCCCCGAGATGCACGATTCCGACGGGCTCGCGTACCAGAACGGCAATGGCGAATGGACGTGGCGGCCGCTGCGCAATCCGTTCATCCAGAAGGTCGCGCATTTCGACACGACCGACATTCGCGGTTTCGGCCTCGTCCAGCGCGATCGCAATTACGATCACTATCAGGACATCGAACTCGCCTACGAGTCGCGGCCGACCTACTGGATCGAGCCCAAGGGCAAGTGGGGCGAGGGTCGCCTGGAACTGATCGAACTCGCGACGCGCGACGAGACCGCCGACAACGTCATTCTGGCGTGGCGCCCGAAGGATCCGGTGACGGCCGAAAAGCCGCTCACGTTCGATTATCGCGTCACATCGCTGCTCGAAGGCCCGAAGCCGGTTCCGGGCGGACATGTGCTGAACACGTTCGAGGCTCCGCCGATCGCGCTGGGCTCGGCCGAACGGCTGCAGTCCGGCACGCGCCGTTTTCTGGTCGAATTTGTCGGCGGCGACATCGGCTATTACGTCAACGATCCGGCCGGCGTCGAGGTCGTGGCGACCGCGTCGAACGGCAAGATCTATCGCTCGTTCATTACCCCGAGCCCGAAGATCAACGGCCTGCGCGTCCACATCGACGTGCAGATCGTCCCGACGCAATCGACCGACCTGCGCCTGTTCCTGCGCGCCGGCGGCCGGCGGCTGACGGAGACCTGGGCCTATACGTGGAACGACGAGCATCCCGAAAACTTCCCCGAGCCGCCCAAGCCCTGATCGCTCCATCCGGTGCGCCCATCGGCGCGTAGAAGCGTCAGGCTGCAGTTCGTCCGCCAATCCGTGGGGGCATGCGGGCGCGGGATTTGCTAAGGATCGCCGGACGCAAGGGAGACGACAATGAACATCAGGTTCGGACTGGCGGCGTGCGCCGCGTTGTGGAGCGCGCAGGCTTCGGCGCTCGACAATGTCACCTTCGGCACCAACTGGCTCGCCGAGGCCGAGCATGGCGGCTATTATCAGGCAGCCGTCGACGGCACCTACGAGAAGTACGGCCTCAATGTGAAAATCCTGCCGGGCGGACCACAGGCCAACAACCGCCTGCTGCTGATCACCGGCAAGATCGACTTCTACATGGGCGGCAACATGATCGCCTCGTTCACGTCGCTCGAACAGGGCGTGCCGACGCTGGTGGTGGCGGCAAGCTTCCAGAAGGACCCGCAGATCTTCATGTCGCATCCCGGTCAGGGCCGCGACAAGTTCGAGGATCTGAAGAAAGGCCCGATCTTCGTCGGCAAGGAATTGCTGGCGACGGCTTTCCAGTGGATGAAGACCGAGTACGGCTTCAGCGAATCGAACGTGAAGCCCTACAATTTCAATCCCGCGCCGTTTCTGGCTGACAAGACCTCATCCATGCAGGGTTATGTGACGTCGGAGCCCTATGCGGTCGAGAAGCAGGGCGGATTCAAGCCGAACGTCTTCCTGCTCGCCGACTATGGTTTCGACACCTATTCGACCACGATCGAAACCCGCATCGAGACGATGCAGAAGCAGCCCGACGTGGTGCAGCGTTTCGTCGATGCTTCCGCGGTCGGCTGGTACAATTATCTCTACGGCGACAACCGCAAGGCGAACGATCTCATCAAGAAAGAGAACCCCGAGATGGACGATGCCCAGCTCGCGTTCTCGATCGCCAGGCTGAAGGAATACGGCATCGTCGATTCCGGAGACACGCTGACGATGGGCCTCGGGGCCATGACCGACGCCCGCATGAAGAGCTTCTTCGACAAGATGGTGAAAGCCGGCGTCGTCAAGGCGAACATCGATTACCGCAAGTCCTACACGCTGCAGTTCGTCAACAAGAAGGTCGGGCTCGACCTGCGTCCGAAGAACTGACGCCGCCGGCGCGGGGGTGGCCGTGACCAACGCAATCGCGCCCCCCATCGTGCGCCTGCGCGGAGTCGGCAAGACGTTCGCCAACGGCACGATTGCGCTCGAAGGTCTCGATCTCGACGTGCGGTCCGGCGAATTCCTTTCGCTGCTCGGCCCGTCCGGCTGCGGCAAGTCGACAGTGCTGCGGATGATCGCCGGCCTCGCGTCGCCGAGCGCCGGTTCGATCGACTGGAGCGATGCGCAGAGCCGCAGCGATCTCGGTTACGTGTTTCAGGATTCGACCCTGATGCCGTGGACGAGCGTGTTTAATAATGTCTGGCTGCCGCTGCGCCTGTCGGGACTGTCGAAGGCTGACGCTGCGACCCGCATCGAGGAAGCGCTGTCGCTGGTAGGACTTTCGGGCTTCGCCAAATCCTATCCGCGCGAATTGTCAGGCGGCATGAAGATGCGCGTCTCTATCGCCCGTGCGCTGGTGCTGCGGCCGCGCCTGCTGCTGATGGACGAACCGTTCGCGGCTCTCGACGAGATCACGCGCTTCAAGCTCAACAACGATCTGCTGCGGCTGAAGGCGGAACTCGGCACCACGGTGATCTTCGTCACGCATTCGGTTTACGAGAGCGTCTATCTGTCGTCGCGCATCGCGGTCTTCGCGTCGCGGCCCGGCCGCATCATCGACACGATCGACATCGACGCGCCCTATCCGCGCAACGAGGACTTCCGCCATTCGGCGCTCTATGCGGAACGCAGCCGCGCCGCCTCCACGGCGTTAATGAGCGCCATCGCCGCGGAGGACCATCTGTGAGCGCACAGAGCCGGCCCGCGATTGCGATGAACGCCGAACGCGCGCTCGATATCGCCCTGCCGGTCTGCGTGTTTCTCGGCGCCCTCGGCGTCTGGGAAGCCATCGTGGCGCTGAAAGACATTCCGCCCTACATCCTGCCGGCGCCGAGCCGCATCGCGTCGACGCTGATCGCCGACTGGGACACGCTGTCGGGTTCGCTGTGGGTGACGCTGCGCATCACGTTCGCGGCGCTGTTCGCGGCAGTGGTGGGCGGTGTCGCGCTGGCGATCCTGTTCGCGCAATGGAAATGGGTCGAGCGTTCCTTCTTTCCGTTCGCGGTGATCCTGCAGGTGACGCCCATCGTGGCGATCGCGCCGCTGCTGCTGGTCTATCTCGACGGTGGAACGGCGGTGCTGGTCTGCGCCTTCGTGGTGGCGTTCTTCCCGATCCTGTCGAACACCGCGCTGGGGCTTGCGTCGGCCGATCACAATCTGCTCGACCTGTTCGAGCTTTATCGCGCCTCGCGCTGGCAGCAGCTGATCTATCTGCGCCTGCCGTCGGCGCTGCCGTATTTCCTCGGCGGCCTGCGCATCGGCGGCGGACTGGCGCTGATCGGCGCCATCGTGGCGGAGATCGCGGCGGGGTCTGCCGGGCAGGGGGCGGGACTGGCGTTCCGCATTGTCGAGTCCGGCTACAGACTCAACATTCCACGGATGTTCGCCGCGCTGGTGCTGATTTCCGTGGCGGGGATATTGATCTTCCTGTTCTTCACGCTGCTTTCGCGCGTGTTGTTGGGGCGCTGGCACGACAGTGCGCGCTCACGGGAAGGGTGAGAGTCCGAGTTCGTGAACTACTGCCCGCCTACACCGCCACCGAATGCCGCGCCACGCCCTTGTGCAGATAGGCGTCGAACGCCGCCGCCGCGAGTCGCACAAACGGCCTTCCGGCGTCGGTGACCTGCACGAAACGACCGCGCTGCTCGATCACGCCATCGCGCGCCAGATCGACGAGATACGGAACCGCATCGTCCAGCGACGCCTCGTCGCCCGCAGCCTTCGCCAGCTTGCCGTAGTCGACGGCGAAATCGCACATCAGCCGTTCGATCACGCTGGCGCGCAGGCGGTCGTCGTCCGTGATGGCGACGCCGCGCGCGATGGCGAGTCTGCCGTCGTGCACCGCGCGCGACCAGTTGCCCATGTCGGGCGCGTTCTGAATAAAGCCCTGCGGCGTCTGGCCGATCGACGAGGCGCCGAGCGGCAGCAGCGCGTCGGCGGCGTCGGTCGTGTAACCCTGAAAGTTGCGCCGCATGGTTCCGTCGCGCGCCGCGATTGCGAGTGGATCGTCAGGCCGCGCGAAATGATCGAGGCCAATCGCCTCGTACCCCTGCTCGATGAGAGCCTGACGCGAGGCTTCCGCCTGGGCGATGCGCTCGGCCGCGCCCGGCAGGGCGGCTGCGTCGATCAGGCGCTGATGCTTTTTCATCCATGGCACATGCGCGTAACCGAAGATCGCCAGCCGCGAGGGGTTCATGCCAGCGGCGCGGAGCGTGGTCCGGCGAACGTCGTCCTCGCTCTGCGACGGCAGGCCGTACATGAGGTCGATATTGATCGCCTCGATCCCGGCCTTGCGCAGATGCGCCACGCAGCGCTCGACAATCTCCACCGGCTGCACACGCCCGATGGCGCGCTGCACGTGGTCGTTGAAGTCCTGCACGCCGAGGCTGACGCGGTTGACGCCGACGCGCCGCAGCCCGTCCGCGAGTTTCGCCGTGACGGTGCGCGGATCGAGTTCGATGGCGTGTTCGACGATGCCGGAGAGATCGAAATGCGCCTGCAGCGCGCTGGCGAGCCGTTCCAGACGCTGCGGACCGAGCAGGCTGGGCGTGCCGCCGCCCCAATGGATATGCGTGACGCGCCGTGCGTCGGTGGAACGCGCCAGCAGGGCGATCTCGGCTTCCAGCGTGGCCGTGTAGGCGTCGATCGGCTCGGCCCGGCGCACCGCCTTGGTGTGGCAGCCGCAATAATTGCAGATCGCCGTGCAGAACGGCACATGCAGATAAAGCGACAACGTCGCGTCCATTGGCAGCGCAGCCAGCCAGTGGGCGGCGGTTTCGCCATTCACGGCGTCCGAAAAATGCGGCGCCGTGGGATAGCTGGTGTAGCGGGGAGCCGAGCGCTCGGCGAGGACGAGGGATGCAGAGAGTGCCATGAGCCCATTGTCCACGACGGGCGGCGGCGCTCCTTGATCAGGGTCAATTCAGATTGACACTTCCCGGGCTTGCCGGGCCGCTCCGGAGCGCGCAGTCTGGGGCCGAGCGCTTCGCCACGAAAGCGCCCGGGAGGTCCAGATGCCCAGATCAAATCGTTTCGGAATGACCGTCGCATCGTTGGCGGTCGCAGCGGGGCTCGGCGCGTCGTCGCTGCCCGCGCGCGCCGCCGAGGTGTTCGAGGTCTATTCGCCCGCCTTCAAGGACGGCGATCTGTGGCCGATGAAGTACACGCGGCCGGACCCGACACCCAATGGCCCGCCCTGCACCGGCCAGAACGTGTCGCCGCCTGTCGCATGGAAAAACGCGCCCGCCGCCACGAAGAGCTTTACGCTGATCATGTACGACATCGACGGCGGCAATGGCCTAGGGTCGGTCCACTGGGTCGCGTACGACATTCCGCCAACGAAAACCTCGATGGCCGAAAACGAGGCGAGCACGAAGGTCAACGGCTGGTTCGGCGGCAAGAACAATGGCGGGCACGACCACTACTTCGGCCCCTGCGGCCCGCCCGGCCACGCCCCACATCATTACACGATCACTGTGATGGCCACCGACATTGCGCCCGGAACCCTGAAACCGGGCTTGACGCGCGACGAATTGCTGGCGGCGGTCCGCGGCCATGCGCTCGACGGCGCGACGATCGTGGGACGCTTCGGCCGCCCTGACGGCTGAGCGTCGGCCCCGACGCCAGAGCGTCGCCTTAAGCCTTATCGAGTCCGTAGAGCGTGTGCAGGGTCCGCACCGCGAGTTCGGTGTATTCGGCGTCGATCAGCACCGAGAACTTGATTTCGCTCGTGGTGATGGCGCGGATGTTGACGCCCTTGTCGGCGAGAGCCTTGAAGGCCCGCGCCGCGACGCCCGCATGGCTGCGCATGCCGATGCCGATGGCGG
>CANJEY010000235.1 GCA_947472615.1 Beijerinckiaceae bacterium | reverse complement strand
TCTCGCGCTTGACGCGATCGATCCACATCTGGCGATTGCTCTGGCCTGAATTCGTTTCGGCGCTGATCTCCGGCACGGGCGCGTCGAGCGGCAGGTGCGAGAGATCGCCGAAGAATTTTGACGCGGCCGACAGACCCGCCACCGGATGCACCAGATCCTGCAAATAATCCTGCATCTCCTGCGCTTCGGCGTCGGTGCGGCCGATGATCGGCATGATGCCCGGCATCACCACGAGGTCGTCAGGCTCGCGGCCGTATTTCGCCATGCGGCCCTTCACGTCCGCGTAGAACGCCTTCGCGCCCTCGATCTCCTGTTGCGCGGTGTAGATCATGTCGGCGGTGCGGGCCGCCAGTTCGCGGCCGGGTGGCGATGCGCCCGCCTGCGCGATCACCGGATGGCCCTGCGGCGGACGCGGAATGTTGAGCGGCCCTTCGACCGAATGGAACTCGCCCTTGTGATGCAGCGTGTGCAGTTTCTCGGGCGTGAAGTAGCGGCCGGACGCCTGATCGCGGCAGAACGCGTCGTCCTCCCACGAGTCCCACAGGCCCTTCACCACATCGAGGCATTCTTCGGCGCGCCGATAACGTTCGCCATGTTCGTAAAGAGAGTCGAGGCCGAAGTTGCGCGCCTCGCGTTCGAGTTGCGACGACACGACGTTCCAGCCGACGCGTCCCTTCGAGATGTGATCGAGCGACGCGAAACGTCGCGCAATATTGTAGGGCTCGTTGAAGCTCGTCGAGGCCGTGGCGATGAAGCCGATGTGCTTTGTCCATTGCGATAGCGCGGCGATCTCGGTCGTCGGCTCCAGCACCTCGATGCGGCTGTTGTAGCTGAGCGCATCGGTGGTGGATGCGTGCGAGCGCAGGGTGCCGCTGTCGGCCCAGAAGATGAAGTGCATCTTGCCGCGCTCGGCCGCCTGCGCGATGTCCTTCCACTGATCGATGTCCGTGCCGCCGCCGACCCATGATTTCGGGTGCCGCCAGCCGCCCTTGTGTGTGCCGTTGGGGGTGAGGCTGAATCCCAGCTTCATCTGGCGTTTCGTCGCAGCCATCGCGGCTCTCCCTCATGTCGGCGGCGGCGCGGATCAGAGTCCGCGCCGTCCTGTTCGCGTCTGATTACAGATGCTGCGCCCAGAAAGCGAGCGTGCGCTCCCACGCCAGTTCGGCGCAGGCGCGATTGTGCGCGTCCGGCCGCTGCTCGTTCACGAAGCCATGGTCGGCGTCGTAGCGATACAGTTCGAACGATTTATCGGCTGCGTTGAGCGCCGCCTCGAACCCGTTGACGGCCTCCGGCGTGCACCAGCCGTCGTTGTTGGCGAAATGGCACTGCAGCGGAATGTTAATGTCGGCGGGCTTCGCGGCGGCTTCCGGCGGAATGCCGTAGTAACACACGCCAGCCGCGAGTTCCGGAATCCGCACCGAGCCGATGATCGTCACCGCGCCGCCCATGCAGAAGCCCGTGAGGCCCACCTTTGCGCCAGTGCGGGCGAGATATTGCGCCGCGCCCCGAACGGTCTGCTCCGTGGCGTCGATGAAGTTCAGCGAGTTCATCTCTTTCCCGGCCGCCGCGCTGTCGTGATAGGGCACCACCGTGCCGGCGTAGAGATCGGGCGCCAGCGCCTCGTAGCCCGCCGCCGCGTAACGATCGCAGATCCCCCGGATCTGGTCCTGCAGGCCCCACCATTCCTGAATCACCACGACGCCGGGCGCATTGGCGCGGCCGGGTTTCGCCAGATAGCCTTCGGCCTCCTTGCCGTCCGGACGCGTGAACCTGATCTTCGTACCCATGTGGCCCTCCTGCGAATGCGTGGCCGCAAACTATCCGGGCGCAAGCTCCGCGACAATCTCCCGCAACGCCTCGCCGAGCCCGCGATAATCGGCGGCCTCGTTGTAGGCGTGCGCGGAAATCCTGATCCACATCGCGCCGCAGAACGGCACGAGCGGCGCCTCAATCGCATGGCGTTCGAGCAACAGATCGTGGATGCGCAACGCGGTCGGCAGGTCGCAGGGCGTCGCGCCCGGCACGCGCACGCTCGCCATGGAGCCGAGCATGTGTTCGGGCGCGCTGAGGCCCGACTTCAGCGCCCAGGCGATTTCGCGCGCCGCCTCGATGACGAGCGTGTGGTTACGCCGCCGCAGCGCCTCGCCGCCGAGGTCGTCATGGAACGCGCAGGCGTCCGGCGCACAGAGCCAGGCTGTCGGATCGCGCGTGCCGATCCAGTCGAACTCCGCCGCAAAGCCCTGTCCGTAGCCGTGCGAAATCACCGGCGGATGGATCGCTGGCAGTGCGCGATCCGCGATTGCCAGAAAGCCGGCGCCTTTTGGGGCGCAGAGCCATTTGTGGAAATTGCCGACGCACCAGTCGGCGCCGAGCGCATCGACGTCGAGATGAACCTGACCCGGCGCGTGGGCGGCGTCGACCAGCACCGGCACGCCCGCGTCGCGGCACAGCGCCACGATCTCCCGCACGGGAAACACGATCGCGGACGGCGACGCGATATGATCGACGACGACCAGCTTCGTGCGCTTGCCGATGTGCTGCGCGATCGCATCGACGATGCGGCCCGCAGATGCGACGGGCAGGCCGAGCGGCGCTTCGACGAGGCGCGCGCCTGTCGTCGCCGCCACATGACGTAACGTCTGGCGCACCGCGCCGTAGACGTGATCAGTGGTGAGGATTTCGTCGCCGCGCGATAAGCACAGCGAGCGCACCACGGAATTGACTCCCGCGGTGGCGTTCTCGACAAACGCGAACCGGTCGGGGCTGACGCCCACGAAGGCCGCGCAGGATGTCGCCGCGTCGCGCAGCAGGCCGGGCAGTTCCGCCATGAAGCGCACCGGCTGCGCCTCCATGCGGGCGCGCCAGCGCGATTGCGCCTCGAGCAGCGCTTTCGGCGTCGCCCCATAGGAGCCGTGGTTGAGGAAGCGCACGCTCTTATCGAGCGTCCACAGCGGACGCAGCGCCGCCCCATAGTCTCGCATCGCCGGTCCGAATCGTTGAGCCTGCGCGATGCTATCATTGCCTTGGGGCGGACTGCGACGCGGCGTGCGGCATGGCCGCAAATCCCACGAACAGCGCCAGCGACAGCAAGCCTTCGGGCGTCGCCAGATGCGCGAAATAGCCGCCGGGCGACATGCGCCGCAGCAGAAGCGCGCCGCCGAATTCAGCCACAGCCAGAAACCCGAACGCCAGCGCCCCGAGACGAAGCGGCGCAACATCCGGCCAACGCCGTAATGTCCAGCGCGCCGCGAACCATGAGGCTGTGAGCATGATCGGCGCTTCGAGCAACACGGCCCCGAATCGACCTGTGAGCGGCGCGATGACGAATTCGCGGACAGGCCCGATCAGGAACCCGGCCGCGAACACCAGCGCGAAATAGACGGCGGCGGCGCGCGACGCGCGCGCCATAGCCTCAATGCCAGCTCGCGAACGCGAGTCCCGTGCCGGTGAGCGCCGGCGTCCGATAGGCGGGCGTGTAGGATACCCAGCGCATGTCGAGATCGCGCGCAGCTGCGCCCAGCACGATCCAGTTGCGGATTTCCGAACTGCCCGATTGCAGACGCTTCGGATCGAGATTGCCGAGCGCGGCGAAATCCTTGCGCTTCAATGCGTCGATCACCGAATTGTCGAGATCTTCCTCGGCGGTGAAATGGCTGAGGCCGCCTGACGCCAGAAAGCCGACGCGCGCGTCGCCCGGAAAGCTCTCGATCAACTCGCGCAGCGCATTGCCGAGTTGCAGGCAGCGCTTCGGCGAGGGCTGGTTCGGCGGATGGAACGTGTTGAGGAAGATCGGCACCACCGGAATCATCGAATCCTTCAGATAGGTGCGATGGATGAACGAATAGGCGTGGCCCTCGTATTGTCCGTCGCCGAGTCCCTTCAGCGCCGCGATGTCGAAACCGCGATCCTGCAGGCCTTCGATGAAATAGGCCGCCATCGCGCTCTGCACGGGATAATTGGCTTCCTGGCTGTCTTCGAGCCGCCGCATCTGTGCGCGCTTGTACCATTCCTCGGCCGGCAGCTCCTTGCGCGGCGCATTGCGGATCGTGTCGCCGTAATAGATGCCGATGGAGGGCATCAGATTTTCGAAGAACAATTCCTTCTGGTCGTCGCCGCAGATAACGAGCACGTCGAGCTTCGCGTCCTGAATCTGCGTGCGCAGATGTCCGATGGCGGCGTGCACCTGACGATAGCGCTGCGCGACGGCTTCATCGGAAACGAGATCGCGCGCATTGGCGGGCGCGCGCTCCAGCAGATCGACATAGGAGCAGACATTGCCTTTGCGATCGTAATACTGGCCCTTGGGGTCGAATTCGCGAAAGTTTCTCTGCCAGTCCTCAAGCGTGCACGTCAGCATGACGCTGTGCGAGGAGGCGAAGGCGGCGGCGAGCTTGGCCATGATTCATTCCGGTTGCGGATCGCCGATGACGCCCCGGGCCGACTCAGCGGGCCTTTGCGGGCAAATCGGGCGGACCGTCAGTTGATCCTCTCTGGCCGCATTGCGATGCCGAAGGCGGTTCGGCGCCTTGATCTGAATCAACCTGCGGCATCGCGGACTTCTGCATATTGACGCCAAGCAACCACGCCGGGAAACGCAGGAGTCACACATGCTGTCGCGCGAAGACAACGAACGCATCACCCGTGTCGGCCCCGGAACGCCGGGCGGAAACCTGTTCCGCCGCTACTGGATGCCCGCCTGTCTCACGTCCGAACTCGGACAGCCGGACGATCCGCCGGTGCGGGTGCGCCTGCTGGGCGAAGACCTGATCGCGTTTCGCGACAGCAAGGGCCGGCCGGCGTTGCTCGACGCCTATTGTCCGCACCGGCGCGCGCCGATGTTTTACGGACGCAACGAGGATTGCGGCCTGCGCTGCGTCTATCACGGCTGGAAGTTCGACCTGAACGGCGATTGCGTCGACATGCCGTCGGAGCCCGCCGACACGCCGCTTAAGGCGAAAGTGAAGATCCGCTCGTTCCCCGTCGTCGATTGTGGCGGGATCATCTGGACCTATATGGGGCCGCGCGACACGATGCCGCCGCCGCCCGACCATGAATGGACGCGCGCGCCCGCGACCCATCGCCACGTGACGAAGACTTTCGAGGATTGCAATTATCTGCAGGCGCTGGAAGGCGGGCTCGACACCGCGCATTCCTCCTTCGCGCACAACAATGCCATTCACGATCCGAAGGAATTGCGCAACGCCGACAAGTCGCCGTCGATCGAGATCGAGCGCACCGACTACGGTTATTGGTATGCATCGACCCGCAAGATCGGGCCAGATCGCAAGTGGATCAAGTATTACAACTACATCATGCCGACCATGCAGGCGCGAGGCGGCATCACGGCGATTTCGGGCGGTCACAACGATGTGCCGAAGATCGACGGACACATCTGGGTTCCGATCGATGACGAGACCTGTCACGTCTACAACTGGGCGCTCGGCTATGACGAGAATACGCCCTTGACGCCGGAATATATGGAGGAGTTCTCCGCCTTCACCGGACGCGGCAAGGACGATCACATTCCCGGCACGTTCAAGCTCATTCGCAACAAGGCGAACGATTATCTGATCGACCGCAAGTTGCAGAAGGAAAAGACCTATACGGGCATCACGGGCCTCAACACGCAGGATTATGCGCTGCAGGAAGGCATGGGGCAGATCGTCGATCGCTCGCAGGAGTTTCTCGGCACATCCGACCGCGCCATCGTGACCATGCGCCGCCTGATGCTGGAGGCGATCGACGAAGTGGCGCAGGGCCGCATGCCGCGCGGCTCCGATCCGACGACCTATCGCAATGTGCGCGCACATGACGAGATCATCCCAGCTGACGCCGACTGGCGAGGCGCACTGGCGGGCGAGATCGTTGCGAAGTTCTGAGGCGAATCGTCGCTTAGATCGTCTTCTGCAGCAGCACCATGTCGAGCCAGCGGCCGAACTTGAAACCGACCTGGCGCATACGGCCGGTTTCGACGAAGCCGAGTCGTTCGTGAAACCGGATCGACGCTTCGTTGCTGGCGTCGACCGCGCCGACCATGATGTGCTTGCCGAGATCGCGCGCCAGCGGAAACAGCGCCTCGACCAATTGCCGCCCGACGCCGCCGCCGCGGCGCCCGGCGCGCACATGCACGGAATGTTCGATCGTGAATCGGAAGCCGTGGAACGGCCGGAAATCGCCGAATGATGAGAAGCCCGCGATCTCGCCGGCCTCATCCGCCACCAGCACCGGATAGTTCTGCGCGCGCCGCGCCGCGAACCAGTCTTGCCGGTTCTCGATCGTGAAAGCGTCGTCGATCCACACCGCCGTCGAGTTTGTGATGACCTCGTTGTAGATCGCCAAAATCCCCGGCAGATCGGCCTCGGTCGCGTGCCGGATCATGGCTGCGGGAGGAACGGCGCGCGGCCGCTCGCCAGCATTTCCGCCAGCATGTCGAGCCGGTCCTGTCCCCAGAACACTTCGCCCTCGACCACATAGCAGGGCGAACCGAACACCCCGATCGTCAATGCGTCAGCGATATTGCGCGCATAGGCCGCGCCCACGTCTTCGCCGCGCGCGGCGGCGAGAAGATCGTCGGCCGGCAGATCGAGCGACGTCAGAATCGCCTTGATGTTCGCCTCGTCGGCGAGATCCTGCTCCTCCACCCAGACGGCGCGAAACGCCAGCGCCACAAAGGTTCCGGCGGCGTCGGGTTGCGCCTGCGCGGTGGCGATCGCCACGCGGTCGGCGAGTTCACCGTCGAAAGGCCAGTGCTTCGGCTTCAGCACCAGCGGCAGATTCCGCTTCTCGCGCCAGCGCTGCAACTCGATCATCCGATAGGCTTGCCGCAACGGATGGCGCTTGGCGAGCGGCAGTCCGCCGCTCTCGGGAAACAGCTTGCCGAGATTGACCGGCCGGTACGTGATCGGCGCCTGCTGCTCGCCAGCAATCTTCAGAAAGTCCGCGTGGCCCAGATGGGCCCAGGGGCTGACGAGCGAGAAGAAATAATCGACGGGACGACTCATGATTGCGCCTTCGCTTCCACGGACGGACGAACCAGCTTCGC
>CANJEY010000234.1 GCA_947472615.1 Beijerinckiaceae bacterium | reverse complement strand
TGATTTATTTCACCGCGCCTGACGGCTTCATCGTCGCGCTCGACGCCCAGACCGGCAAGGTGCGCTGGGAGACGAAGGCGCATGACTACAAGCTGAAGACTGAGCATTCCGGCGGCATCATCGTCGCCGACGGCAGGGTCGTCAGCAATCGCACCTGCGAAACCCGGCAGGGCTGTTTCCTGTCCGCGCATGACGCCAAGACCGGGGCTGAAGTCTGGAAGTTCTACTACACCGCCGCCAAGGGCGAGCCCGGGGGCGACACCTGGGCGGATATGGAAGACGAGAAGCGCGTCGCCGCCTCGTGGGGCATGCCGGGCTCGTACGATCCGGTGCGCAAGGTTGTCTACTGGTCCATCGCCAATCCGAAGCCCTATACGCGTCTGAAGCGCCACAACGGCAACGCCGAGGCGGTGCCGAAGTCCTCGCCGGCGGAACTCTACAGCAACTCGACTGTGGCGGTCGATGTCACGACCGGCAAGCTCGTGTGGTATTACCAGCATCTGCCGAGCGATGACTGGGACGCCGACCACATCCATGAGCGCACGCTGGTCCGCGCGCCGGTCAAGCCCGATCCGAAGTTTGTGAAGTGGATCAACCCGAAATTCGCCAATGGCGAAACGCGCGACATGGTTCTGGCGGTCGCCGAAGCCGGCGACGTCTTCGCGCTCGATCGCGAGACCGGGCAGTTCATGTGGGCGATGCCGTTCCCGTACGACATCCCCGACGTGAACATGTCGAAGATCGACGTCGACACGGGCAAGACCTACATCAACTGGGACAAGGTGTTCAAAAAGGACAAGGACCGCAACACCATGTGTTTCCACAACACGCGGAGCTGGTGGTCCACCGCCTACAGTCCGAAGAATAACGCCATGTATGTGCCGTTCCACGATTCCTGCCTCGACATGGAGGCCGTGAACGCCAACCCGCTCGGCTTTGGCCGTCGTGTCGGCATCGTGCGTCCGGGCATCGACAAGGACAAGTATACCGGCATCATGCGCATCGACATGACGACGGGCGAGATGAAGCGCATCCACTCGCAGGCCGCGCCCGGCAACGGCGCCGCGCTGGTGACGGGCGGCGATCTACTGTTCTGGGGCGACATCAACCGCCGCCTGCGCGCCTTCGATCCCGAAGACGGCAAGGTGCTGTGGGAGGCTGTGGTCGGCGGCATGATCATGACCAGCACGATCTCCTATGCGGTCGACGGCAAGCAATACGTCATGGTGTTCACCGGCGACGGCCAGTCGGGCACGGCGGGCGTCATCGCCAATTCGCCCGGTCAGAAGTTCGTCCGCGGCCACAGCGCGATCTACACGTTCGCGCTGCCGTAAGACGTCACGATCTTCGCGGGCCCGCGCTTCCGCCCGGAGGCGCGGGCCCGCTGCGTTTTGGCGCCACGCGGGCCATGAAATTGCGGCTGTTTTCCGCACCGGATATGCTAGAAGGCCGCCAGTTCGACCGCGCAGCAATTCGAGGGAGGTTTCGCGCATGCCCGATCTCAGCCAGATCAAGGACGATCTCGTCACCGCAAACCGCATTCTCGCCCACCATCACGTGGTCGATTCCTTCGGTCACGTGTCGATCCGGCACCCTGAGAATCCGAAGCATTTCTTCATGTCGCGCGCCCGCGCGCCGGCCTGCGTCGAAATGGGCGACATCACCGAATTCACGCTCGACGGAACGGTGGTCGGCTACGAGCCCGGCAAACCCTATTCCGAGCGGTTCATTCACGCCGCCGTCTACGAGGCTCGCCCGGACGTGATGGCCGTCGTCCACAATCACAGCCCCAACGTCGTGCCCTTCACGGTGCAGAAGCGCCGCCGCATGGTGCCGATCATGCACATGTGCGCGCCCATCGGGACCGACATTCCGACCTGGGACATTTCGCACAAGTTCGGCGTCACCAACCTGCTCGTCACCTCGATGGACATGGGCCGCGACCTTGCCGGCGCGCTGGGCGGACGCACTGTCACCCTGATGCGCGGCCATGGCTCGGTCGTCGCCGCGAAGTCGCTGCGCGACGTCGTGTTCACCTCCATCTACATGGAGATCAACGCCGAAATGCTGCTCAAGGCCTATCAACTCGGCGACGGCGACATCACCCCGATGAGCGACGGTGAGGTGGCGACCAACACCAATGCGCGCGCCGGCTTCACCATTGAGCGCGGCTGGGAGAACTGGTGCCGCGAGGTTGACCGGCCCTATTACGCCGCCGACTGGAACATGGGTCCGGGCTTCTCCAAGACCGACAAGTAATCCGACCTTCGACGATCGACAGGAGACGATGATGCTGACGAAACTCCGCTCCGCCGTTGCGCTCGCGGCCTTCGCGCTGGCGCTGCCCGCTCTTGCGGCCGACAAGGTCTCCATCGGCATCGTCAACGCCGTCAGCGACGGCGGCCTGTTCATCGCCGAGGCCAAAGGCTACTTCAAGGACGCCGGGATCGAGGCGAGCTTCGTCGAGTTCGACACCGGCGCGAAGATGGTGGCGCCACTCGGCGCGGGCCAGCTCGACGTCGGCGGCGGCGCGGCGTCAGCTGGACTCTATAACGCGGTCGATCGCGGCATCAGCATCAAGATGGTGGCCGACAAGGCCACCAACGTGAAGGGCTCGCCATTCCAGTCGTTCCTCGTCCGCAAGGCGCTGGTCGACGGCGGGCAGGTGAAGACCCTCGCCGATCTCAAGGGCCGCAAGGTAGCCATCACCGGCGCGGGCGGCAGCGACGCCTCCGTGCTGAATGAGGCGATGAAAAGCGTCGGCCTCACCTACAACGATGTCGAGAAGATCTATCTCGGCTTCCCGCAGCATGGCCCGGCCTTCGCCAACGGGGCCATAGACGGCTCGATCACGACCGAGCCGACGACGACCAACATCGTGAAGCTCGGATCGGCCGTGGTGCTTACCGGCAATGACGCGTTCTATCCGAACGCCCAGACCGCCACGATCCTGTATGGCGGCGACTTCATCGGCAAGCGCAAGGATGTCGCGCTGCGCTTCATGAAGGCCTATCTGCGCGCGACGCGCGATTTCAACGATGCGCTGGTCGGCGGCAAGCTGCAGGGTCCGGGCGGCGACGATCTCGTGGCCATTCTGGCGAAATACACGGTGATCAAGGACGCCGGCGTCCTGCGCAACATGGTGATGCACGGCGCCAATCCGGACGGCAAGATGAACCTCGACAGCCTCAAGAAGGATCTGGCTTTCTTCAAGCAGACCGGCGACGTGACCAGCAAGATCGAAGTCGAACAGGTCTACGATCCTTCAATCGCCGAGGCGGTCGTCAAGGAACTCGGGCCTTACAAGAAGAAGTAATGCCCGACGCTTCGATTCGTCCGGCTGCCGACGCGGATCGCCCGGCGGTCTGGCGCATTCTCGAACCCATGTTGCGCGCTGGCGAAACCTATGCGCTGCCGCGCGACATGACGCGCGAGGCGGCGCTCGCTTACTGGTTTTCGCCCGCCCATCAGGTCTTCGTCGCGACCGCCGGCGGCGACATCGTCGGCACCTATTATCTGAAACCCAACCAGCAGGGCGGCGGCGACCATGTCGCCAACTGCGGCTATGTCACCGACGCCGCGAGCACCGGGCGAGGGATCGCCCGCCGCATGTGCGTGCATTCGCTCGATGTGGCGCGCGCGGCTGGCTTTCTGGCGATGCAGTTCAATTTCGTCGTCGCGTCGAACGAAAACGCCGTGCATCTTTGGAAGAATATCGGCTTCGCCGAGGTCGGCCGCATCCCGAAAGCGTTCCGGCATCCGGCGCTGGGCTTTGTGGACGCTCTGACGATGCACCGCGAGCTGTAGTCAGCGCACAATCCGCGCCTGCGCCGGATCGGCCCAAGCGACGAAATGCGGATTGTGAAACCCCTCAGCCGCCTTGCCATAGCGCATGGGATGGCCGTTGGCGTCGACCACGATCCCGCCGGCCGCGCGCAGAACGGCGTCGCCCGCCGCGGTGTCCCATTCCATCGTCGGACCGAAGCGGGGATAGACGTCGCCCTCGCCAGAGGCGATCAGGCAGAACTTTACCGATGAACCGATCCGCACCGGCTTCGAGGGCGGCAGCGTGGCCAGAAAAGCCTCCGTCGCGGGCTCGAGGTGCGATCGGCTGATTAAGACGCGCAGCGGCGATGAGCTATCGTGACTGATGATGGCGGGGCGACGTCCCGTCAGTTCGGCTTCGCCGTCGCGGAACGTCACGACGTGCTCCCAGGCCTGCGCATCCCAGCCTGTCCAAAGGCGTCGCGCGACGGGCGCGCAGACCGCGCCGCAGATCGGCGCGCCGTTGCGAATGAATGCGATATTGACCGTGAACTCGCCATTGCGGGCGGCGAATTCTCGCGTCCCGTCAAGAGGATCGACGAGAAAGAACTCGTTTCCGAATTTGGGGATGAGTCCTTGCGAGACAGCCTCTTCCGAAACCGCCGGCACGCCGGGAAAATGTTCGGCCAACGCCGCAAGGATGATTTCTTCCGACCGCTCGTCAGCCTCGCAGACCGGGCTCGAGTCGGCCTTGGCGCGGATCGGCACGCCGGACTCATAGGCGCGCAAAACCATATCGCTCGCGCGCAGAGCTATAGCGGCGAGCGTCCCGGCCATGGCGGCGAGATCGACGCTGTCTTTTGTGCTCTGCCTTGGGCCGGGTTTCGACATCGACTCGCCGCGGTCGCTTGAGGCCGGACGTTTGCGCGATATGGCCCGACAATTCAAGGCCAAAGCCGCGCCACTCCCGCGCGGGCGGGTCAGGCGATGACCAGACCCACCGCCAGAATGCCGGCTGAGGCCAGAAGCGCAGCGGTGGCGACCAGCCGCCGGACCAGACCGATGTTTCTCATGGAAACCTCCGTCACATAATTGCTGACCCGAAATAGAGCGCGGGTCCGGCGCTTTCAATATGTGCGGGAGACGGGAGCTGCCGCGGCCTAGAACAGACGTGAGCCGAATTCCTTTGGATTTCATGGATTTGAGCTTGACCATTCCGGGTGGGTCGCGTCAAAGTCATGACAGCCATGCTCGGCGGTCAGGGAGAACCGCTATGCCCCGCATCCTTCGCCTCATTCGTATGCCGCTACCGGGACCGTCCGCGTCCGCGATTGCCATGGGCGCGCTGGCCGGCTGCACGGCGGGGCTTCTGTTGGCCGATCTGGGTCATGGCGTCTGGAAAGCCGTGGCGGCTTGCGCCGCCGGAAGCCTTCCGGCTTTCGCCAGCATGGCCGCGCCATTACGGTCGCGGTTCATCGGGCGCGTACTGTCGCTGCTGGCGCAATGCCGGACTTTGCCGATGCCGGAGCGTTGTCTCGCCACCGCGCTTCTGTGCGTGGCGGCGCATTATGTGCAGATCAGCGCGGGCTTCGACGGGGGTCCGCTTGCCCTCACGGTGACAGCGCCGGTTGCCCTCACGGCAGTCTGTTTCGGGCTGGATTTCGGCGTGGCGGCGGCGCTCGCCATTTCGGTCGCCAATTATTTCGTCTTCATACCCCCGCGCTTTTCGATCTGGTTCGAAAGCTGGCGAGATCTGCGCGAGATCGCGGGCTCGATGCTTGTCGGCGTCTGCGCCGCCATCATTTTCGAGGCCACAGTGCGGGCGCTCGCCGCGCGCCGCCTGCGCGGCTGATCGAAACCACCGAATTTTAAGCATAACGGGGAATGGCTTCGGTCCTTAAGGATCGCATTAACGCCCGCCCGACAGGATGCCCACAACGGAATGGCCTCATAGCGCCGCCTCGACGCGGTCGCCGCAAGGGCCAAAAATTCCAGGGGTCGTCAATGCGTATCGGTGTTCTTGTGTCTTCGCTCGTCTTGAGCGCGTCTGTTTGCGGCGACGCCTTCGCCGCCGACTGGTATACGGGCCGCAGCGGCTCCCAAACCTATCCGGTGACGTCGGGTCCGACGACCCGCGAATCGGCGCCCGCCGACGACAACTGGATCGTGGCGGTCGACGCCTCCGTGTCCGGCACCTCGAAGGGCGCGCTGTTCGGAAATCTCGTCGGCACGTTCGCCGCGATGGGGACGCTGAAGACATCTGGCGCTCGCGTCCGCGCCGACGCCCTCGTGGGCAATTACAGCTATTACTCGAACGTCGTCGGCGCGAAGATCGAAAGCCACCAGCAGGCTGGTTCGGCGTTGGTCGGCTACGAATGGGTCGGCCGCAATTCGACCGCCGCCGTCTACATCGGCGCTGCGGCGCAGAGCGTGTCGCTGTCGATCCCCGATCCGGCCAACAAGGTCGTCGGCACCAGCGCCGGCCTGAAGGTCTCGGGCGAATTCTATGCGCGGCCGACCGCCAACACGATGGTGTCGGGCTACGGCTCGTATTCGACGCTGCACAATTCCTACTACACGCGCGTCAAATACGGCTGGGCGGTGCTCGACGAAATGTATGTCGGTCCGGAATTTTCGTTCCTCGGCGACGCGCTCTATCGCCAGTTGCGCGCCGGCGTGCATCTCACCGGCTTCAAGGTCGGCAACCTGCAGTTCGGCGTGTCCGGCGGCTACATGAAGGACATGAAGCAGGGCTCGGGCTTCTACGGCGTCCTGGACGCCCGCGTCGGCTTCTGATCGACCGGCCGAGGCGGCCCGACATGAGCCAACGTCCCCCGGGGGGCGTCTGGGCCCTCGCATTAACGCTTTCGACCAGCATTCCCGTCGCGGCCTCCGCGGCGGGTTTCGCGCGTTTGCGGACGGAGTCGGATCGCAGCGCAAAAGCGCAAGCGAGGCCGAAGTTTTCGTATGGTTTACGGATCGTAAACGGCATTTTTCGAATAGCCGCGCTTTTGGTCCGTTTTCTTGCCGAAATGATTCGAATTGTAACAGTTCGGATCAATGGAATCGGGCGTTTCGCCGCGCAGTTTACGCCGCGTTATCCATGTTGGCCTGTCCGGGGTAACCTTACCTACCTCATTAACCGCCATCCTCTATTCCTGATCATCGTGGAAAAGAAGTGGCGTGAGGAATCTGAACAGCATCGATAGGTGGGTTTTCGCCTGAACGCGGCCTATTCTGGCCGAGAGCAGGAGATAGACCATGGCGAGACGAGCGAGGCGGAACCACACGCCGACCTTCA
>CANJEY010000233.1 GCA_947472615.1 Beijerinckiaceae bacterium | reverse complement strand
TCAATTGCAGCACCTCGTGCCGCTCCTCGCCGAGCCCGACCATGATGCCGGACTTGGTGAAAATGGTCGGGTCGAGTTCCTTCACCCGCTGCAGTAGCCGGATGGAGTGGAAATAGCGCGCGCCGGGCCGCACGGTCAGATAGTTCGACGGGACCGTTTCGAGATTGTGGTTGAACACATCGGGCCGCGCGGCGACCACGACTTCAAGCGCGCCCTCCTTGCGCAGGAAATCCGGTGTCAGGATCTCGATCGTGGTTGCGGGCGAGCGCTCGCGAATGGCGCGGATCACCTGCGCGAAATGCTCCGCCCCGCCGTCGGCCAGATCGTCACGATCGACCGACGTGATCACCACATGCGACAGGCCGAGTTTCGCCACCGAGTCGGCGATATGATCGGGCTCATGCGCATCGAGCGCGTCCGGCATTCCGGTCTTCACGTTGCAGAACGCGCAGGCGCGCGTGCACGTGTCGCCCATGATCATGAAGGTGGCGTGCTTCTTTTCCCAACATTCGCCGATGTTGGGGCAGCCCGCCTCCTCGCAAACCGTGACGAGGCCATGCTCCTTGACGATGGCGCGCGTCGCCGCCCATTGCGGCGAACCCGGCGCCTTGACGCGAATCCAGTCAGGTTTGCGCTGGATTTCCTGATCGGGGCGGTGCGCCTTTTCAGGATGGCGCGCCGCGGTCTTCTTGCGGGAATCGTTCAGCAACGTGTCGACGACGACAACCATGATCAGCTCCGGACGCGGCCGGGCCGCGCGTGCGGCTCACTTAAGCCCTCCGCGACCCCGCGCCAAGTAGACCAAACGCTGAGCAGCAATGCCGAACGCGTCGGCCTCACCCCTGCAGCGGCGGCGGATTGCGATGGCCGCACAGCGCGCCCCAGACATAAAGCACGATCACCGACCCGATGGCGGCGACGATCAGCCGGACCACGAAGCCGTTGGGATAAAATTCCAGCACTTCCGCCAGCTTGGTGCCGACGAACGAGCCGCAGATCCCGACGAAAATGTTGGTGAAAATGCCATGGTTCGACTTGGTGATCTTCTCGGCGATCCAACCGGCCAGCGCGCCGATGACCAGCAGCATAAAAAAGCCCACGCCGGGCGTGCCCATAATTCCAAGCGGCTCGTTCATGCAATGACTCCATTTTCCAAATGCCAGACCGCCCGGAACCTGTCAGGTTTTTCGGGCGAACGAAAGGCCTCGGGCGCGTGCGCGCCGTCTTACGTGTGGATCACCTTGCCGTAGGCGTCGAGCACGGCCTCGTGCATCATCTCCGACAGGGTCGGATGCGGGAACACGGTGTGCATCAGCTCTTCCTCGGTCGTTTCGAGATTCATGGCGATGACGAAGCCCTGAATCAGCTCTGTGACCTCAGCGCCCACCATGTGTGCGCCCAGCAGCTTGCCGGTCTTGGCGTCGAAGATGGTTTTCATCAGCCCATCCGGTTCGCCGAGCGCGATGGCCTTGCCGTTGCCGACGAACGGGAAACGGCCGACTTTCAGCGTATAGCCAGCCGCCTTGGCCTTCGCCTCCGTAAGACCGACCGACGCGACCTGCGGGTGGCAATAGGTGCAGCCCGGAATCTTCAGCTTGTCCATCGGGTGCGGATGCAGGCCCTTGATCGCCTCGACGCAGACCACGCCTTCATGTTCAGCCTTGTGGGCCAGCATCGGCGGGCCGGCGACATCGCCGATAGCGTAGATGCCCGGCACGTTGGTGCGCCCGAAATCGTCAATAACCACACATCCGCGGTCGGTCTTCACGCCGAGCTTTTCCAGCCCGAGGTTTTCGATATTGCCGACGACGCCAACGGCGGAGATGAGCCGGTCAGCTTTCAGCACCTGTTTTGCGCCCTTGTCGTCCTCAACCGTGCAGGTGACGTCGTTCGCGCCCTTCTCGACCTTCACGACCTTGGTGGAGGTGAGGATCTTGAGCCCCAGTTTCTCGAACCGCTTGCGGGCGACGCCGGCGATCTCGGCATCTTCCACCGGCATGATCTGCGGCAGCACTTCGACGACCGTCACCTCGCATCCCATGGTGCGATAGAAGCTCGCGAACTCGATGCCGATCGCTCCCGATCCCATGACGATGAGCGACTTCGGAAATTCCGGCGGCACCATGGCCTCGAAATAGGTCCAGATCAGCTTGCCGTCCGGCTCGATGCCGGGCAGCACGCGCGGCCGCGCGCCGGTGGCGACGATGATGTGTTTCGCCTGATACGTCCCCTCCCCCAGCACGCCTTTCGGCACGGGGTTCTGCGGCTGCATTGCGGGTTTCTTCGCCTTGCCGACGATCACTTCGCCCGGCTTGGAAATCGTCGCCTCGCCCCAGATCACGTCGACCTTGTTCTTCTTCAGCAGAAATCCGACGCCGCCGTTGAGCTGCGCCGACACGCCGCGCGAGCGCTTCACGATCGCCGCCGGATCAGCCGTGATCTTGCCCTCGACCTTGAGCCCGTACGCCTCCGGGTGCTGGGCGTAATGATAGATTTCGGCAGACCGCAGCAGCGCCTTGGTGGGAATGCAGCCCCAGTTGAGACAGATGCCGCCGAGATGCTCGCGCTCGACCACTGCCGTCTTCAACCCGAGCTGCGCGGCGCGGATCGCCGTGACATAACCGCCCGGCCCGCCGCCGATGATGAGGATGTCGTAGGGAGTGGTCATCAGTTTGAACCTAGTTTTGCGAAGATTGCGCGTTCAACGTCGAGACTGCGCCATGAGCGGTTTTGGCCGTTACGGTCGTGCCAAAAGATATTCCGATAGTTCAATCGGTCTGCAAATTTCTGGCAGTAGACACACCAAGTCTCATAATACGTAGCAGCCTGATCAGAGTTCAGATGATGCTTTGTGAATCTCGCTCCAACTTCTGCAAGCTCGGGAATTTTTGAGATTGCGCCGCATATAACTGAATCCAAGACAGCCGCTCTGCTCGGACAGGCGAATGCGACCAATTTTGATGCGAAACTCGACCCTACCCACTTTATCGAACGATATGCTAAAAATGCAGACCGCAAATCGTTACTTAAAACTGCGGTTCGGGCCAAACCCAAACATGCTGTCTGGCCGATCAGATCTCGGGCCACTCGAACAGCACGGCTAAGTGCAAAGCCATTTGTGCGACCATCTGCGCCAGCATAATTTCCCCAGAATACCACTGAAAGGACGCCATGGACCCGATCATTTTCATCGGGGCTCAGGAGTAGCCCTTTGTGAAACTCCTCGAACGCCTGACCGGTAATTTCTAGATCATTGGGGCGATACTGAGACAATAAAACATCCCCAGCAACCAACTCGGGATGTGACCGATTTTTCAAGAGACATGCTGCAGGGTATGCATATCCCTCGATTAATGAACGCCATCGAGCATCCGGCCAAGTTTCTGGCGGAGAGCTACTCACACCAGCATCCCCATCGGGTTCTCGATCAGCTGCTTGAACGCGTAGAGCAACTGCGCGCCAAGCGCGCCGTCGATGCAGCGATGGTCGCAGGACAGCGTCACGGTCATCACGGTGGCCACGGCTGGCGCGCCATTCTTGACCACCACGCGCTGCTCGCCGGCGCCGACGGCAAGAATCGACGATTGCGGCGGGTTGATCACAGCCGTGAAGTGCTTCATGCCAAACATGCCGAGGTTCGACACAGCGGAAACGCCGCCCTGATATTCCTCTGGCTTCAGCTTGCGGGCGCGGGCGCGGGTAGCGAAATCCTTCATCTCGTTGGCGATGGTCGCCAGACCCTTCGTCTCCGCCTTGCGGACGATCGGGGTGATGAGTCCGTCCGGGATCGCGACCGCGACCGAGATGTCGGAATTCTTGTGCTTCAGCACCGCGCCTTCGGTCCACGTCACGTTGGCGGCCGGCACGCGCTGCAGGGCGACCGCGAGCGCCTTCACCACGAAGTCATTGACCGACACTTTGTAGGCCGGCTGCTTGTCCGCGCCCTTCGGGGCGGCGCTGTTGATCGCCTCGCGGGCGGCCATCAGCGTGTCGAGCTCGCAATCCACCGTCAGGTAGAAATGCGGGATCGTGGCTTTCGCATCGGTCAGGCGGCGCGCGATGGTGCGGCGCATGTTGTCGTGCGGGATGGCCTCGTAGCTGCCCGGCTCGAACAGCTTCAGCACCATGTCGTCCGACATGGACGGCGCGGGGGCCGCCGCCGCAGGGCGCGGCGCGGACGGGGCTGCGGACGGCGCAGCCTTGGCGGTTCCGCCCGAAACCGCAGCCTTCACGTCGCGTTCGACGATGCGGCCATGCGGGCCGGAGCCGGACACCTTCGTCAAATCAATGCCGGCGTCTTTCGCCATGCGGCGCGCCAGCGGCGATACAAAGATGCGGCCGTTGGGCGAACCCTCGTGCTTCGAGACGGCGCTCTGCGCCTCCTCAGCATGAGGATTCGGGGCATTGCTCGAGCCCTCATCCTGAGGAGCCCGCGCAGCGGGCGTCTCGAAGGACGAGGGCGCTTTCCCGCCGCTGGACCCGCCCCCCGCCGCCACCGCTTTCGCGTCCTCGCCGTCGCCGGCGATGAGAGCGATCAACTGGTTGACCGGCACGTCCTGCGTGCCATCCGGCACGAGAATTTTCGCCAGCACGCCTTCATCGACGGCCTCGACCTCCATGGTCGCCTTGTCGGTCTCGATCTCGGCCAGCACGTCGCCGGACTTGATCGTATCGCCCTCCTTCTTGAGCCAGCGCGCAAGATTACCCTTCTCCATGGTCGGCGAAAGGGCGGGCATGAGAATGTTGATGGGCATTTGCTTGCCTCAGATGCGTGGATCAGACATGTCCGGCGAAAACGGCTCCGCCAGTTCAGCCCTGAAGATGCGGACGATTTCGTCAAGCGATTCAGTTTCGTCGAAACCGCTCTCGCGGCCGTAGAGGCCGGCCACGTAGCGGGCGATGTCGGCCAGCGCCCGGCCCCAGATCGCCGGATCTTCGAAGGCGCGCTGGATCGAGATGCTCAGGCCGCCGTTGACCACGAAGGCGCGCAGCACCTCGGTTCCGCCCTGCTCTCTTGCGTCGGGCGGCGCGGACAATTCCGTGAGGAGCGGCGCGTCCATGCGATCAGCGATAGAGGACGGACTTCACGGCGGCGACGATCTCGCCGACATTCGGCAGCGCCAGCTTTTCGAGGCTCGACGCATACGGCATCGGCACGTCCTTGCCGGTGATGCGCACGACGGGCGCGTCGAGATAATCGAACGCCTTTTCCATGATCCGCATGCCGACTTCGGCGCCGATGCCGTTTTGCGGCCAGCCTTCCTCGATCGTCACGCAGCGGCCGGTCTTCATCACCGAGCGGATCACAGTGTCGGTGTCCATCGGGCGCAGGGTGCGCAGGTCGATGATCTCGGCGTCGATGCCTTCCTTCTCAAGTTCTGCAGCGGCCTTGATGGCGTAGGTCATGCCGATCGCGAACGACACCAGTGTCACGTCCTTGCCCTCGCGATGCACGCGGGCCTTGCCGATCGGCACCGTGAAATCGTCGAGCTTCGGCACTTCGAAGCTCTGCCCGTAGAGAATTTCATTCTCGAGGAAGATGACGGGGTTCGGATTGCGGATGGCGCTCTTCAGCAGGCCCTTGAAGTCGGACGCCGTATAGGGCGCGACGACGATCAGGCCGGGAATCTGCGAATACCAGGCCGAATAATCCTGCGAGTGCTGGGCGGCGACGCGGGCCGCCGCGCCGTTGGGTCCACGGAACACGATCGGGCAACCCATCTGTCCGCCGGACATGTAGAGCGTCTTGGCGGCCGAGTTGATGATCTGGTCGATCGCCTGCATGGCGAAGTTGAACGTCATGAATTCGACGATCGGCTTCAGGCCCGTCATGGCGGCGCCGACGCCGATGCCGGCGAAGCCGTGTTCGGTAATCGGCGTATCGATGACGCGGCGTGCGCCAAACTCCTGCAGCAGGCCCTGCGTAACCTTGTAGGCGCCCTGATATTCCGCGACTTCCTCGCCCATCACGAAGACGTCGGGGTCGCGGCGCATTTCTTCGGCCATGGCGTCGCGAAGCGCTTCGCGCACCGTCATGGTCACCATCTCGGTACCTGCCGGAATTTCCGGCGAGGCGGGAACCTGCGCAGCCGGGATCGGCGCATCGGACGACGACTTGGCGACCGCCGGGGCCTTCTCGCCGCCCTTGTCCTCAGCGGCGGCCGCAGGCGCCACCTGAGCCGGCGTCGGGGCCGCGCTGGCGTCCTCGCCATCGGCGGCGATGACGGCGATCGGCGTATTCACCGCCACATTGTCGGTGCCATCCGGCACGAGAATTTGCGTCAGCGTGCCTTCATCGACGGCCTCGACTTCCATCGTGGCCTTGTCGGTCTCGATCTCGGCGAGCACGTCGCCGGATTTCACCTTGTCGCCCACCTGCTTGAGCCATTTGGAGAGCTTGCCCTGCTCCATGGTGGGAGAAAGGGCGGGCATCAGAATGTTGGTCGGCATTTTCTTCAGCCCCGGCTTACAGCAGGATATCCGTCCAGAGCTCCGACGCATCGGGCTCCGGATCATGGGTGGCGAACTCGGCGGAATCGGCGACGACGGCTCGAACCTTGGCGTCGATCTGCTTCAGTTCGTCTTCCGATGCGTGCTTGTTGCGCAGGATGCGGGCCCGGACCTGTTCGATCGGGTCATGCTCGTCGCGCATCTTCTGCACTTCTTCCTTCGAGCGGTACTTGGCGGGGTCCGACATCGAATGGCCGCGATAGCGGTAGGTCTGCATCTCGAGGATGAATGGCCCCTTGCCGCTACGCGCCCAGTCCAGCGCATGTTCGGCGGCGTCGCGCACCGCGCGCACATCCATTCCGTCGACCTGCATGCCCGGAATGTTGAACGACGCGCCGCGCTTCGAGAAATCCGCCTGCGCCGAGGCGCGCGTCACGGCCGTGCCCATGGCGTAACGATTGTTCTCGATCACGTACACGACGGGCAGCTTCCACAGCTCCGCCATGTTGAAGCTCTCGTAGACCTGGCCCTGATTGGCCGCGCCATCGCCGAAATAGGCCATCGAGACGCTCTTGTTGTCGCGATAGCGATTGGCGAATGCGAGGCCGGTGCCGAGCGACACCTGCGCGCC
>CANJEY010000232.1 GCA_947472615.1 Beijerinckiaceae bacterium | reverse complement strand
GTGACGCTGATGGACCAGAACGTCCGCCAGAAGATTCTCGACCGCCCGCGCGCCCGCGAGATCATGGCCGAAAATCCGGAACTGCCGACGCTGAAAGAGATTCGCGCCGAACTCGGCGGGCCGGGCGTTTCCGACGAAGACCTGCTGCTGCGCTGGCTGGTCAACAAGGAAGACGTCGCCATCATGAAGAAAACGCCGCCCCACGGCGACTACAATAGCGGCCGCCATCCGCTGGTGGCGCTGGTGGCGGACCTTGTGAGCCGGGCGGATTCTAGCCTGATCGAGATGAAGCGGCCGGGGTTCGAGATCAAGCTGGCGAAGGCGGGGTATTGAGGGGAGCGAATCCTTCTCCCGTCCTGACGGGAGAAGGTGGCCCTTGCGCAGCAAGGGTCGGATGAGGGCCCCTGAATTTTTCACGAAGTTTGACATGAAATCTTCTTCTACCCCTACGGACAAGAGCGGTGATGACGCTCTTCCTGAGAGCCATAGCTCTGGGGCCGACGAAATTCAGTTTGCAAGCGCGTTCGTAACTCCATTCGCAGCTGCCGTTGCGGTTGAGTTGGAGGAGTTCGGACTTTCTAAACACAAGATCGACGAAATCATGTTACGGAGCGCTGAGCGATTTGGGGCCATGAACGGCGATGGGGCTCTCAATCTTAAAGGGCATGAAAGTCATGCCAATAATGCAACGGGCTCAACCGTTGGGTGGCTGAGCGGTGCCGCGGAACAAGCTTATGGCGTTTTGGCACTCGTCGGGAAACATGTGCCGCATTTGATTGACACGTTAGCGCCAATCGTCACAGACGCATTGAAGAAGGCTGTTGCCGATTATTTGAGTGGAGCGTCAGCGTCGAGAAATAAGACTAAAGCGAAAGCAAAAGTGAAATCCTAGCGCTCTCGCACACGGGGGTTAATTCCGACCCTGACGGTCACCCACCCCTTGATGTTGTCTATGGGAAACGGCGTGTTTGCAGTGCGCCGAAGAACTGAATGTTGGGCGCTTGTCGAATCCCTCATCCGTCATGCTTCGCATGACACCTTCTCCCGCGCGCGGGAGAAGGAGCGCGCACCTATGGTTGCTATTACGCTTCTTCCGCGCAACGTAATTCATCAGAGTTCGAATTTTGAAATTGCGACTCCTTCTCCCGTCCTGACGGGAGAAGGAGGCCCTTGCGCAGCAAGGGTCGGATGAGGGGTTTTGCGCCAGCCCCAATCTACAAAAGCAATCATTCGCCACTCGCCAAAGAATCCCGGATCAATCCGAGCGCAATGTCGCATCCACCGATGACGATATCATTTGGAATGCGCAGGACTTGATATCCCTGCGCGCGCAGCCAGGCGGTTCTTTGATCGTCGTGGATTTGCTGCTCAGGCCTTTCGTGCGGCGCGCCATCGAGTTCGACGATCAGCCTCGATTCGACACACAGAAAATCCGCCACATAGCGACCGACCGGGACCTGCCGCCTGAACTTGTGGCCGTTAAACCGCGAGCCCCGCAAGGCGCGCCACAGGATAGTTTCCGCATTCGTCATGCGTCTGCGTAATTCGCGTGCGAACGGAAGTGTCAGTGTGGTGGGGCGTCGCGGCATGATGCAGGCTGTCGCGGGGTGGTGAGTTCGTCAAGGCGGAGGCACCAGACAGTCCCTCATCCGGCCTTCGGCCACCTTCTCCCGCGCGCGGGAGAAGGGAGCGCACGATGGCTCACTCCCCCACGCAACTCCCCACCTGCACGGCATAAACCCGCTCGCGCCCCAGCGCATGCACCACCACGTCACGCGCGCCGAACAGCGGCGCGAAGGCCGCGTCGCGGATGTTCAGCCCGCCCGTGAAGGCGCCGAAGGCCGGCATCACGCAGCGGCTTCCGTCGGTGATGAAACAGCGGCGGCGCACGCCGCCGCTCGGCGCCACGATGCGGGCGCAGGGATGCAGATGGCCGGCGATCTCGCCATGCGCCTCGCCCGCGCGCGGCTCATGCCGGAACGTCAGCGCGCCGACGCGATGTTCGCCAGCCGTCTCGCCGCCGACCTGTGACGGCGTCTGCGGATCGTGATTGCCGGAAATCCAGATCCAGTCGCGACCCTGCTGCAGCGCCGAGAGCCCCGCGAGATCGCCCGCGTGCATGCGTTCGCCGGCGCGGGAATCGTGAAATGAATCGCCCAGCGCCAGAATGACGCGCGGCCGATAGCGCATCGCCAGACGCGCGAGACGGGCCAGCGTCGCGGCGGTGTCGTAAGGCGGCAGGAACACGCGGCGCTGTGCGAAGGCCGAGCCCTTCTCGAAGTGCAGATCGGCCACCACCAGCAATCGCTCGCTGTCGAGATAGAGCGCGCCCGACGCGTCGGCGGTGAAGTCATGTCCGGCGACGCTCAGCCCGCCGCTCAGCCCCGCGCTGTATTGCCGGTTGGTCCTGTCAAGCACGGCTGGAAGCCTCCGCGACCAGAACGTCCGCGGCCTCCGCGAGAATCTGATCCTGCGCCTCGCCATAGACCGGCTCGCGACCGATTTCCAGCATCACCGGCACCGCGAGCGGGGATATCCGGTCCAGCGCCTTGTGCACGATGCGCCCGCGCACGCGCCCCAGCATGTCGGCGAGGCGCGCGAGATCGAGCAGGCCCGTGTAGGCGTCCTGCCGGGCGGCGCGCAGCAGGATGTGATCTGGCTCGTGCCGGCGCAGCACGTCGTAGATGAGATCGGTGGAGATCGTCACCTGACGGCCGGTCTTCTCCTTGCCCTGAAAGCGCCGTTCGATGAGGCCCGACACAATGGCGCAATTGCGAAAGGTGCGCTTCATCAGCGCCGATTCCTGCAGCCATTCCTCCAGATCGTCGCCCAGCATGTCCTGGCTGAACAGATCGTCGATGGAGATAAGGCCGTTCTTTGCGCGCGCGCCGATGTCGGCGAGCGACCACACGGCCAGCGCATATTCGTTCGCCACGAAGCCGAGCGGCTTGACGCCCATGTGCTCCATGCGGCGCGTCAGCAGCATGCCGAGCGTCTGATGCGCCAGCCGCCCCTCGAACGGATAGCACACGAGGAAATAGCGATTGCCGCGCGGAAACGTCTCGATCAGCAGTTTGTCGGCGGGCGGCAAAGCCGAGGCGTGCTGTTGCAGCGCCAGCCATTCGGCCACCTGATCGGGCAGGTTCTTCCAGTTGCGCGGCGACGAGATGAGCTTGCGCACGCGCTCGGCGAGATACGTCGAGAGCGGAAACTTGCCGCCCGCGTAGGACGGTACTTTCGGCGCATCGCTCTGCGCGCGCGCCACATGCGCCTCGTTCTCGACGATGCCGACGAGCGACAGGATTTCGCCGCCGAACAGAAACGTGTCGCCGGGCGCGAGCGTTTCCAGAAAATATTCTTCGATCTCGCCCAGCACGCGCCCGCCGCGCGAGACGCGGCCCGTGTAGGGCTTCTGTTCGCCGCTCGCGAGCTTCGCCGGATAGTTCAGCAGCGACGAGCCGCTGCTGCGGCCGGTCTTCTTCGCCACGCTCGCCGCGCCGCGCACGAGCCGCACTTTCAGCATGTCGGATTCGACGATGGTGCCGACGTTCATCCGGTAGGATTGCGCCACCTTCGGATGCGCGATGCGCCAGAGCCCGTCTTTCGTGCGCTTGATCTTGGCGAAGCGATCGTAGGTCTTCAGCGCATAACCGCCGGTGGCGACGAACTCCACGGCGTCGTCGAATTCGGCGCGCGTCAGCAGCCGATAGGGTTCGGCGGATGCGATCTCGCGATAGAGATCGTCGGGATCAAACGGCGCGGCGCAGGCCATGCCGAGAATGTGCTGGCACAGAACATCGAGCGCGCCGGAACGCGCGGGCGGAGTATCCTGCGCACCCACGGATGCTGCGTCGATCGCCGCGCGGCATTCGAGCACTTCGAAACGATTGGCCGGCACGAGAATCGCGCGCGAGGGTTCGTCGAGGCGATGATTGGCGCGGCCGATGCGTTGTGTCAGGCGGCTCGCGCCCTTGGGAGCGCCAACATTGATGACGAGATCGACGTCGCCCCAGTCGATGCCGAGATCGAGCGTCGAGGTGCACACGACTGCTTTGAGTAGACCTTGCACCATGGCGTTCTCGACGCGACGGCGCTGACTCGCATCGAGCGATCCGTGATGCAGCGCGATCGCGAGATTGTCGTCGTTGATGCGCCACAATTGCGCGAAGATCGCCTCGGCCTGCGCGCGCGTGTTGACGAACACCAGCGTCATGCGCGCGGCCTTGATGCGCTCGTAGATTTCGTGAATCGCGTGGCCCGCGCCATGTCCGGCCCACGGCAGGCGCTCGCGCGTGTCGAGCATCGACAGATCGGCGGCTGCGCCCGGCGGCGCGGTGACGAGATGCGCCATCGCGGTTTTGTCGGGGCTAAGTTGCCGCACGAGCCAGCGGCGCAATTCGTCGGGATCGCGAACGGTGGCCGAGAGGCCGACCGCGCTCATGGCGGGCGCCAGATTGCGCAGCCGCGCGAAATCTAGCGCCAGCAGATCGCCGCGCTTCGAGGTGACGATGGAATGCAATTCGTCGAACACGACGCGGCGAAGTGTGGCGAACAGCGTGTACGAATCCGCGCTCGCCAGCAGCAGCGCCAGCTGTTCGGGCGTCGTCAGCAGAATGTCGGGCGGCGTGCGGCGCTGACGTTGACGTTTCGAGGCGGACGTGTCGCCGGTTCTGGTTTCGACGCTGACACGCAGACCCATCTCGGCGACGGGGATTTCCAGATTGCGCGCCACGTCGACCGCGAGCGCTTTCAGAGGCGAGATGTAGAGCGTGTGCAGGCCGCGATCCTGCGGCCGGTTGCTGCGCGATCGCAAATCGGACAACTCGACCAGCGACGGCAGGAAACCTGCGAGCGTCTTGCCTGCGCCTGTGGGGGCGATCAGCAGCGCAGAGTGTCCAGCTTGCGCCTGCGCCAGAAGCGCGAGCTGATGCGCGCGCGGGCTCCATCCGCGCGTCGCGAACCAGTCGGAGAAGTGCGGCGGCAGCAGGGCCGGCTTCTCCTTCGGCTTGCGAGGCGCGCGCGCCATCAGGGCTTCGCCAGCACGACATAGGAACCCGGCACGTCGACGCCATTGTCGCGGCGCACCGGCGCGGCCTCGATCAACGCGATGTCGAGCGCGTTTTGCACCGCAAGTCTGCGAACATACGCGTTCGATTGCGCATAGCGCAGATCGTCGCCAAGCGCGTAGTCGCCGTCGGGACGCGATTGCAGTGAGAATCCGAACAGGCCGCCGGGCGTCAGCAAACGCGCTGTCTGCTGAAAGATGTTCGCCAGATCGCCGATGTACACGAACACGTCCGCCGCGACGACGAGGTCCGCGCTCGCATCACGCTCGTCGCGCAGGAACGCCTCGACATCGCCGACCGCGAGACGATCGTAAACCCCCGCGCTGCGCGCCTGTTCGATCATGGCGGGGGAAATATCGACGCCGTCGATCGCATTGACGTTGTATCGCATGGCCTTCGCCACCAGGCCCGTGCCGCAGCCGAGATCGAGCGCATGCGCAAAGTGAAACGCGCCGCTGCGCGATGCGCACACGCGCCCGAACATGTCGCGCAGCAATTCGGGCGCGTGATAGTTCAGCGTTTCGACCAGATGCGTCTCGAAGCGTGGCGCGTATTGATCGAACAACGCCGCCACATGGGCGGGCGGCGCGGCGGCGGGCGCGGGCAGGGCGCGCAATCGCGCCAGCCGCAATTCCGCGCCGAGCGCGCCGTCGCGATCAAGTTGCATCGCGCGGCGGTAAGCGTCCACAGCGTGCGCGTCGTCGCGCAACGCTTCGCGCGCTTCGCCAAGCGAGAACCACGCGGCGGCCCACTCGGGCGCGCGCTCCAGCGACTGTTCGAGGAGATCGGCGGCAGCCGCAGCTTCGCCCTCGGCCAGCGACGCGAGCGCATAGGCGTAGCGGCGATCCGCGATCATGTCGCCAGACGACTGCGCGCGCCGCTTCATCGAATTCGCCGCAAACGATCCATGCGCGACATGAACGCCGCGCGCCGCCATCGTCAAGGACATCGTCGCGTGCGGCTCCGCACAGCGGGCCGCCGTCGCAAGATTATGTTCACCATCAATCGGTCGCCGGAGAGACGGGCGAGACAAACCACAGCGAGCCTGCGGGCCGCACGCAACAGGAGACAGTCATGAGCATTCTTTCGAAGAAGACCTTCGCGACCGCCATCGCCGCCGCCACGCTGGGCCTCGGCGTCGCCGCCACCTCGACGCCCGCCGCCGCGTGGGGTCATCACCACCATCACGGCGGCTGGGGCGGCCCGGCCATCGGCTTCGGCGCGGGCCTCCCGCTCGGCGGTGCGTTCTCTGGTCCGCGCCTGGTCGGCCCCTACGCCAGCGATTGCTACTTCGAGCGTCGTCCGGTGACGAACCGCTTCGGTCAGGTGGTCGGCTTCCGCCGCATCCGCGTCTGCGATTGAGCCGCAACCTGAATGGCCCCGCTTCGGCGGGGCCATTTGCGTCAGGTGCGCCCGCGCACATCGTCCGGAACCATCCTGAGGCAAGGTGCATTCACTGGCGAGCAAGCCGGGTCTGAGGAGAGCGTCATGTCGAAACTGTCGATGATCCCCCTGTACTTCGCGGTCGTGATGGCCGTTGGCGCGCCCGTGACACTCGCGGCCGTTGGTTCGCCCAATTCGGGCGCGGAAACCATCGCTGTCGAGAAGATCCGCCCGTTGACGATCCGCCACACCGTCACGGCCCAGCCGGCCTTCGGCGAGGACGACGAGGATTGCGTGCTGCAGACGCGCCGCGGCATGGGCCCGGACGGACGCGTCGTCATCACCCGCAAGCTGGTCTGCGCCGACGCCGACGTCGACTGATTTCGGGCTGTGATTTGGGCCCGGACGTCCTATCTTGGACGCATGGCGGCCAGCGATGTCCTCACCCTGACGCCCGCCGGGCTCTATTGCCCGCCGGGCGATTTTCATATCGACCCGGTGCGGTCGGTGCCACGGGCGCTCATCACGCACGGCCATTCCGATCACGCTCGCGCAGGCCACGGCTCCGTTCTGGCGACGCGCGAGACGCTGGCCATCATGGCGGCGCGCTATGGCGAGAGTTTCACCCGCGAACGCCTGATCGCCCCGTAT
>CANJEY010000231.1 GCA_947472615.1 Beijerinckiaceae bacterium | reverse complement strand
GAATCGCCTTGATGTTCGCCTCGTCGGCGAGATCCTGTTCCTCGACCCAGACGGCGCGAAACGCCAGCGCCACAAAGGTTCCGGCGGCGTCGGGATGCGCCTGCGCGGTGGCGATCGCCACGCGGTCGGCGAGTTCGGCGTCGAAGGGCCAGTGCTTCGGCTTCAGCACCAGCGGCAGGTTTCGCTTCTCGCGCCAGCGTTGCAACTCGATCATCCGATAGGCCTGCCGCAACGGATGGCGCTTCGCCAGCGGCAGTCCGCCGCTTTCCGGAAACAGCTTGCCGAGATTGACCGGTCGATATGTGATCGGCGCCTGCTGCTCGCCCGCGATCTTCAGAAAGTCCGCGTGGCCCAGATAGGCCCAGGGGCTGACGAGCGAGAAGAAATAATCGACGGGACGACTCATGATTGCGCCTTCGCTTCCACGGACGGACGAACCAGCTTCGCGCCAGCCCATTGGCCGAGCCCGACGCGCACATAGGGCTTCGGCATTTCGAGTTTGACGCCCATCTTCTCCGCGGCGTGCCAGCCCCAGCGGGGATCGTCGAGCACGCCGCGCGCGATGGCGATCTGGTCGACGTCGCCGCGCTGCAGAATTTCCTCGGCCTGCATCGCGTCGTAGATGAGGCCGGCGGTGCGGGTGACCAAGCCTGTCTCCTGTTTCACGCGCGAGGCGTTCGGCACGTTGAACGCGACGCCCGTCACCGGCCGTCCGCCCGGCACGATATTGCCGCCGCTGACGCACACGAAATGCAGCCCCTGCCGCTTCAGTTCCGCCGCCTGCGCGATGGCGTCGTCGAGCACGAGGCCGCCGTCGATGTAATCGGTGCCGTTGATGCGCGCGCCGAGCGCGATGTTGTCGGGCGCGGCCGCTTTCATGGACGCGGCCATCTCGATGGTGAACCGCATGCGGCCCTTCTGGTCGCCGCCCCATGCGTCGTTACGCTGGTTGGCGATGGGCGAAAAGAACTGATGCGGCAGGCCGCCATGCGCGGCGTGCGCCTCGACGATATCGAACCCGATGCGCGCCGCGCGCCGCGTCGCCTCGCCGTAAGCCTTGATGATGCGCTCGATCTCGGCTTCGTCGATCTGCTCGGGCGCGGGCCAGCCGTCGCCGAACGGCAGCGGCGAGGGCGCGAGACGCCGCCAGCCGCCTTCCGCCGGGGAGATGGGCTTGCCGCCCTTCCAGGGCAGGGCGGCGGAGGCCTTGCGGCCCGCGTGCGCGAGCTGGATGCCGAACTTGACGCCCGGCATCGCCACCTTGCGCGCCGCCGTGATGACGCGCTCCAGCGCCCGTTCGTTCGCGTCCGACCAGAGGCCGAGGCAGCCGGGCGTCAGCCGTCCTTCAGGCGAAACCCCGGTGGCTTCCATGATGATCGCCCCGCAGCCCGACATGGCGAGCGACATCATGTGTTGCAGGTGCCAGTCCGTGGCGCAGCCGTCGTCCGCCGAATACATGCACATGGGCGCGACCGCGATGCGGTTGGGGACCTGTACGGGTCCGATATCCAGCGGCGAAAACAGGATCGACATGGGCAATGTTCCGATGAGCGCGATACGCGAACGTATTCGCCCGCGCGTCAAAAAGGAACAGGCCCAACGTCGCGCCGCACTTGAAAATCAGAGCGCCTGCTTGAGGGCTTCCTCGGCGTCCAGAAAGGCGCGCACGTCGTCCGTCAGCGGCGGCGTCGACTGTGTGACGCCCAGCAGGCCGAACAGACGATCGACCGCGATAAAACTGCGGCCCTTGCGATCGTAGATGCCGCCGCGCATCAGCGCCATCGCCGCCACCGTCTCGGTATCTCCCTTGCCGGACATGATGCAGCGATGCTCCATCACGAAGCTCGTATCGGCCCAGTAGACGATGCGAGTCTCGATTCGGAACCGCCGCCACAGGCGCATCTCGCGACGAAACCGCACCTTGGCGGCTGACAGAACCGGGATCCAGCCGGTGCCTTTCAGCGCCCCATCAGGCCGCTGCGGATGAACAGGTCGAGCCGGCCCAGATCCATCAGGGTCAGATAGCGGCCGTTGTTCATATGCAGATTGACGTCGAGATCGTTCGGCAGAACGATCATGTCGATCTTCGATGTTCCAAACGGCATGTCGAGCCGCGCGCCCCATACGGCGCGCACCCAGACCCACAGCAGACGAAGCCAGAGGTTCATCCGCGCGGCGTCATGCGGCGCTCTTGTTCGCCGCAAAGCGTCCGTAGAAGGTTTCGCCCTTCGCGGCCATGTCGCGCAGCAATTGCGGGGGCGCGAAGCGCGGACCGTGTTTTGCCGCCAGCGCGTCGCAGAGCGCGACGAATTTCTTCGCGCCCATGAAGTCGATGTAGCTCAGCGCGCCGCCGCTGTAGGGCGCGAACCCGAACCCGAGAATCGAGCCCACGTCCGCCTCGCGCGGATCGACGATGACGCCGTCCTCGACGGTGCGGGCGGCTTCCACCGCCTGCGTGACGAGGAAGCGATGCTTCAGCTCTTCGCGGTCGAGCGTGTCTGGATCGAGTTTCGTCGGCTGCAGATCGGCGAGGCCGGGCCACAGTTTCTTCGGGGCCTTCTCGGGATAATCGTAGAAGCCCTTGCGGTTCTTGCGACCGTAGCGCTCGAACTTGTTGACCATCGCGTCGAGCAGAGCTTCCTGCGCCGGGCTGACGGCTTTGTCGCCGAGATCCTTCTTGGCCGCCTGCAGGATTTTCCAGCCGAGATCGAGCGCCACTTCGTCGTTGAGCGACAAGGGCCCGACCGGCATGCCGGCCTGTTTCGCGAGGTTTTCGATCATCGCGGCCGGCACGCCTTCGGCCAGCATCAGATGACCTTCGAGAATGTAGTTCAGCACGCAGCGGTTGGCGAAGAAGCCGCGCGAATCGTTGACCACGATCGGCGTCTTGCGGATGGCGCGCACGAAATCGAGCGCGGTGGCGAGCGCGCGGTCGCCGGTCTTCTTGCCGAGGATCACCTCGACCAGCATCATGCGTTCGACCGGCGAGAAGAAGTGGATGCCGATGAACTGCTCGGGCTTCGGCGAATTATCGGCGAGCGACGTGATCGGCAGCGTCGAAGTGTTCGACGCGAAGATGGCATCGGCGGGCAGGACGGCCAGAACCTTCTTGATGACCTCCGCCTTCACGGCGCGATCCTCGAACACGGCTTCGATCACCATCGGCACGTCGGCGAGCTTGCCGTAATCAGGGGTCGCCTCGATGTGGGCGAGGAGCGCGTCGCGTTCGGCGGTCTTGGCGCGGCCCTTCATGATCTGGTCGGTCATCAGCTTGTGCGACAGCGCCTTGCCCTTGTCGGCGGCCTCCTGATCGCGGTCGATCAGCACGACCTCGATGCCGGCGAGCGCGCTGACATACGCGATGCTCGCGCCCATGAAGCCCGCACCGATGACGCCGATCTTCTTCGGGGTCGACGGCGGCACATTCGCTGGCCGCCGCGCGCCCTTGTTCAGTTCGCCCATGGAGACGAACAGCGTGCGGATCATGGCGCGCGCTTCGGGCGAACGAAGAATCTTGGCGAACCAGCGGCTTTCGACGCGCAGCGCCAGATCCATCGGCAATTGCAGGCCTTCATAGACGGCGTGCAGGATCGCCTTCACGGCCGGATAATTGTCCTGCGTCTCGCGGCGATAGATGGCGTTGGCGGCGGGCCAAACCATCATGCCGGCGGGCGAATAGACCTTGCCGGACGGCAGGCGGAACTTCGGATCGTCCCACGGCGCCATGCCCTTGTTGCCGGTCCTGATCCACGCCTTCGCCTTGTCGATGATTTCGGCGGCGGGCGCGATCTCGTGCACGAGCCCCATGGTCTTGGCCTGCTGCGGACGAAGCTGGTCGCCCTTGAACAGCATCTGCAGCGCGTCGCCGGTCTGCATCAGCCGCGCGACGCGTTGCGTGCCGCCTGCCCCCGGAAACAGCCCGACCTTCACTTCCGGCAGGCCGACGCGCACCTTCTCGCCATCGGCCACAACGCGATAGTGACAGGACAAGGCCAGTTCGAACGCGCCGCCGAGACAGGTGCCATTGATGGCGATCGCGAAGGGCTTTCCGCAGGTTTCGAGCTTGCGATAAAGCTGCGACAGCGAGCGCGTGCCGTCGAAGAAGAACTGCATCGCCTTGTCGTAGCCGTCGGCCTTCGCCATGCTGGCGAACTGCGACCCGAAGCCTTCGAGCATCGTCAGATCGGCGCCGCCCGAGAAGGCCTCCTTGCCCGACGCGATGACGCAACCCTTGATGGCGGCGTCGGACGCGACCGTGTCGATCACTTGGTTCAGCTCGCGCATCACGTCCTGCGTGATGACGTTCATCGAACGGCCGGGCATGTCCCACGTCAGCAGCGCGATGCCGTCGGAATCGGTTTCGAAGCGGAAGGCTGTGAGGTTCATCGTGTGGTCCTCTCGCGTGTTCATGTCGTCGCCGGACGGCGCGGAAAATCGCCGTCATGGCGCGGAATGTTCGGTTCGAATGTGTGCCAGTGCGGCGCGGACGCCGCGAAGATGTGCGCTGCGAGCTTGAAGTTCGACTGATCGTCCATCGCGCCAGCGTTGACGATCATCAGGCCCGGCAGTTTGGAAAGATCGGTGAACAGCGGGGAACCGCACGCGCCGCAGAACAGCCGCGTGATCGTGTCGCCGCTGTCGGCGGTTTTAACGAAGCGGCGCGGCTCGCCCTGTTCGATTGCGACGGCTTCGCGCTTGAAAGCCATCTGGTAGGCGGGCGCGCCGCCGATATAGCGCTGGCAATCGGCGCAATGGCAGGCGAGCGTACTCAACGGCTCGGCGCTCGCCGCGAAGCGAATCTCGCCGCAGAGACATCCGCCGGTAAGGCGCGTGGCCACGTTACACCCGCTCGATGATCGTCGCGGTGCCCATTCCGGCGCCGATGCAGAGCGTGATCAGCGCCGTCGACTTGCCCGAACGTTCGAGTTCGTCGAGCGCGGTGCCGAGGATCATCGCGCCGGTTGCGCCGAGCGGATGGCCGAGCGCGATGGCGCCGCCGTTGACGTTGACCTTGTCGGGCGAGACGCTGAACGCCTGCAGGAAGCGCAGCACGACCGAGGCGAACGCCTCGTTCACCTCGAACAGGTCGATGTCGTTGATCGTCATGCCGGAGCGCGCCAGCACCTTCTTCGTCACGTCGACAGGACCGGTGAGCATGATCGCCGGCTCGGATCCGATGTTGCAGAAGGCTCGAATGCGTGCGCGCGGCTTGAGGCCAGCCGCCTTGCCCGCCTCCGCCGAGCCGATTAGCACGGCCGCCGCGCCATCGACGATGCCCGACGAATTGCCGGCGTGATGCACGTGGTTCAGCGCCTCGATCTCGGGATGCGCCTGCAGCGCTACCGCGCCGAAGCCGCCCTGTTCGGCCATCATCACGAACGACGGCTTCAGCGACGCCAGCGACTGCATGTCGGTCGAAGGCCGCATGTGCTCGTCGCGGTCGAGGATCGTGAGGCCGTTGACGTCCTTCACCGGAACGATGGATTTGGCGAAGCGGCCCTCGCTCCAGGATTTTGCCGCGCGCTTCTGGCTTTCGACCGCGTAGCCGTCTACGTCATCGCGCGAGAAACCGTATTTCGTCGCGATCAGATCGGCTGAAACTCCTTGCGGCATGAAATAGGCCGGGATCGCAATAGCGGGATCGACCGGCCACGCGCCGCCTGATGCGCCGATGCCGACGCGGCTCATGCTCTCGACGCCGCCCCCGATGGTCATCGCGTGCTGGCCCGCCATCACCTGCGCGGCAGCGAAATTCACCGCGTCGAGGCCCGAGGCGCAGAAACGGTTGATCTGGATGCCCGGCACATGATCGCCATAGCCGGCCGTCAGCGCCGCCGCGCGCGCGATGTCGCCGCCCGCCTCGCCGACCGGATCGACACAGCCCATCACCACGTCGTCGATGGGATGCGTGTCGAGCTTGTTGCGGTCCCGGATCGCCTTCAACGCCGTCGTGGCGAGGCCGAGCGTCGAGACTTCGTGCAGCGAGCCGTCCTGTTTGCCGCGCCCGCGCGGCGTGCGAACGGCGTCATAGATATAGGCTTCAGGCATCGTGTGCTCCCGATTTCCTTCGCCCATTCAGGACGAAGGCGGCGCGCAGCGCCGGATAAAAGCGGCGCGCAGGTTCAGAATGCGTCGGCCGGCAGCGCCATCAGCGTATCGGCGCCGGCCGACAGTCTCGCCAGATGCGCGCCGGTTTCGGGCAGCACCCGCTCCATGAAGAATTTGCCGACCACGAGACGCGTGTTCATGGCCTCCGCCTGCGACGGATCGGCCGCCTTGCGGGCGGCCGCCGCCTTGACGATTTCCGTCCACATGTAGCCCAGCGCGACGAGGCCGAACAGGTGCATGTAGTCGGTGGAGGCCGCGCCGGCGTTGTCGGGCCTGGCCATGGCGTTCTGCATCAGCCACATGGTGGCCTGCTGCAGATGGCCGAGGCCCTGTTTCAGCGGGGCCAGATAAGGCTTCAGGGTTTCGTCGCCCTCGTGCGCCTTGATGAAGCCGCCGACCTCGTTGAAGAAGGCCGTGATGGCGCGCCCGCCATCCTTGGGCAACTTGCGGCCGACGAGATCGAGCGCCTGAATGCCATTCGCGCCTTCGTAGATCATCGCGATGCGGGCGTCGCGGACGAACTGGTCCATGCCCCATTCGCCCACGTAGCCGTGGCCGCCGAACACCTGCTGCGCCTTCACGGTGCTGGCGAAGCCGGTGTCGGTGAGCACGCCCTTCAGCACCGGCGTCATCAGGCCGAGATGATCGTCGGCGGCCTGAATGGCGGTGGCGTCGCCGGAGCGGTGGGCCACGTCGCTCTTCAGCGCCGTCCACAAAACGAGCGCACGCGCGCCCTCGTTGAAGGCGCGGATTTCCAGCAGCATGCGGCGGATGTCGGGATGCACGATGATCGGATCAGCAGATTTGTCCGGCGCTTTGGGGCCCGAAAGCGAGCGGCCTTGCAGCCGGTCCTTCGCGTAGGCGACGGCGTTCTGATAGGCGACTTCCGATTGCGCGAGGCCCTGGATGGCGACGCCCAGCCGCGCCTCGTTCATCATCACGAACATGGCGTTGAGGCCCTTGTTGGCCTCGCCGATCAGGAAGCCGCGCGCGCCGT
>CANJEY010000230.1 GCA_947472615.1 Beijerinckiaceae bacterium | reverse complement strand
GGGGGGCAGCGCCATGAACAGGTTCGTCGCGGGCGCGCTCGTGGCAGCGATTGCGGGCGGGGGGTGGGTCTGGCGCTCACGCCAGCCTGCGCCCGTTGCGGAACAGCGGACGTTTCAAGGCTATGTCGAAGGCAATTTCGTTTATCTGGCGGCCGAGGATTCCGGCCGGATCGAAACGCTGAGCGTCGAGGCGGGCGATCAGGTCGCGCAGGGCGCGGACATCTTCACGCTCGAATCCTCTGTGCAGACCGCGCAGCGCAACGAGGCGGAGGCGCGTCTGCGTCAGGCGGAGGCGCAGCTTGAAAACCTGAAGGAGGCCGGCCAGCGGCCAGAACAGATCGCCGTGCTGCGCGCGCAGGAGGAGCAGGCGCGCGCGCAATTGAAGCTGTCGCGCGGCGAATTCGAGCGCCAGCAGACGCTGTTCCAGAAAGGCGTCTCGACAAAAGCCGCGTTCGATCAGGCGCAGGCGGCGTTCGATCGCGACACGGCGGCGGTGAACGTGGCGCAGCGCCAGATCGACGCCGCGAAACTCTCCGGCCGCACCGCCGACATTGCCGCCGCCGAGGCCGCTATCCGGGCCGCGCAGGCGACCCTGCGGCAGACCGAGACGCGGCTGGCGAAACGCAAGGTGTCAGCCTCTGTGGCGGCGCGCGTGCAGGATGTTTTCTTCCGGCCCGGCGAGGTGATTAATCCCGGCCAGCCCGTCGTGGCGTTGCTGCCGCCGGCTAGCCTGCGGCTTAGATTTTATGCGCCCGAGACAGCGCTGTCGCAGTTTCGCATCGGCCAGACGGTGACGATCGCCTGCGACCGCTGCAAGTCCGGACAGCGCGCGACGATCTCGTTCATCTCGCGCGAGGCGGAATACACGCCGCCGGTGATTTTCTCGCAGCAGGAGCGCGCCAAACTTGTGTTCCGCCTCGAGGCGCGGCCGCTCGATGGGCTCGACCTGCCGGTCGGATTGCCGATCGACGTCGCGCTGGCGGGCGGCGGCTGACATGGCGATTGCCACGATCCCGGACGGCGACATCGCGATCGACGTCGCCCACCTGACCAAGAGCTTCAACGGCCGCGCCGTTGTGCGCGATTTAACGATGCAGGTGCGCAAGGGGCTGATCTACGGCTTTCTCGGCCCCAACGGCAGCGGCAAGACCACGACGCTTCGCATGCTGTGCGGGCTGCTGACGCCGGACTCCGGACATGGAACCTGTCTTGGTTTCGACATTCTGACGCAGGCGAAGGAGATCAAGCGCCACGTCGGCTACATGACGCAGCGCTTCTCGCTCTATGCGGATTTGTCGATCCGCGAGAATCTCGAATTCGTCGCGCGCGTGCACGATCTACCTGATCCGCGCGCCGCCGCCAAAGCCGCCATCGACCGGCTTGGCCTCTCCAACCGGGCCGATCAACTCGCGGGCGAATTGTCCGGCGGCTGGAAACAGAGGCTGGCGCTCGGCGCCTGCATCCTGCCCGAGCCGCGTCTGCTGCTGCTCGATGAGCCGACGGCGGGCGTCGACCCGAAGGCGCGGCGCGATTTCTGGGACGAGATCCACACGCTCGCCAATGAAGGCCTGACGGTGCTGGTCTCCACCCATTACATGGACGAGGCGGAGCGCTGTCACGAGATCGCCTATATCGCGTATGGCGATCTGCTGGCGGTTGGCACGGTGGACGAAGTGATCGCCGGTGCGCATCTCGCCAACTGGATCGTCACCGGCGAGGGACTGGCGGAACTGGCGCGCCAACTGCGCACGCTTCCGGGCGTTGACATGGTGGCGCCATTCGGGGCGTCGCTGCATGTCGTAGGCCGCGACGCGCAGAAACTCGACGATGCAACGGCCGAATTGCGCGCCTCCGGGGCGCAAGTTTGGGCGCGCGGCGAGGCGACGCTCGAAGACGTCTTTATCGATTTGATGGGCCGCTCGAAGGACAATTTCGCATGAGCGCGCAGGCGAACGCGCGCGGCCGCGGTTTTCGCGCCTCTTTCCTGCGCTGGTATGCGATGTTCGTGAAGGAGCTGATCCAGCTTCGGCGCGATCGCATCACCTTCGCGACGATGATCTTCATTCCGCTCGCCCAATTACTGTTGTTCGGCTACGCGATCAACACCGATCCGCGCAATCTGCCCACCGCTGTGTTGATACAGGACGACAGCCCATTCGTGCGGACTTTTCTGGCCGCGATGCGGGCGTCGAAATATTTCGAGGTCACCTATGTGGCGGCGAGCGAGGCGGAGCTCGATCATTTGCTTCTGTCCGGCAAGGCGCAATTTGGTGTGCAGATTCCGGCGAACTTCGGCCGCGATCTGATGCGCGGCGAGCGCCCGGCGATATTGATCATCGCCGACGCGACCGATCCGTCTGCGACCAGCGGCGCGGTGTCGGCGCTGCAGGGGCTGACCGCCAGCGTCTTCACGCGCGATCTGCAGGGCGCGTCGGCGTCGCTGAACGCGAAGCCTGCGCCGTTCGAAGTGCGGGTGCATCGGCGCTACAATCCGGCTGGCGAAACGAGGCTTAACATCGTGCCGGGCCTGATGGGCACGATCCTGACGCTCACCATGCTGATCTTCACCGCCCTGTCGGTGACGCGCGAGATCGAGCGCGGCACGATGGAAAGCCTGCTGTCGATGCCGATCAATCCCGTCGAGATCATGCTCGGCAAGATCGCCCCCTATGTGCTGATCGGCGGCTTGCAGATGGGGCTGATTCTCGGCGCGGCCTACTGGCTGTTCGGCGTTCCGGTGGTGGGCAATCTGACGATGCTGATCGCGCTCAGCGTGCTGTTCATCATCAACAATCTGTCGATCGGCTACACGTTCTCGACCATCGCCACCAACCAGCTGCAGGCGATGCAGATGTCGTTCTTCTTCTTTCTGCCAAACCTGCTTCTGTCGGGCTTCATGTTCCCGTTCCGTGGCATGCCGGACTGGGCGCAGGTGGTCGGCGAAATCCTGCCGCTGACGCATTATCTGCGCATCGTGCGCGGCGTCATGCTGAAGGGCGCGACCTTCGCGGATCTGGAATGGGACGTGACGGCGATGACCCTGTTCATGCTCGCCGCCATGGCGGTGGCGGTGGCGCGCTTCCGCCAGACGCTGGATTGACGACGGCGGGACCATTAAGGTCTCCGGATCAAACCGGAGGAAGCCATGATCCGCGTCGCCATTCTCGACGACTACCAGAACGTCGCCCTGAAGCTCGCCGACTGGGCGTCGCTCGGCGCCGACGTGGAGGTCGTTTCGTTCAACCGGAATCTCGGCAACGTCGAGGACGCCGCGCAGGCGCTGGCCGACTTCGACGTGATCAGCATCATGCGCGAGCGTATGCCGTTCGGGAGGCCGATCATCGAGCGGCTGCCGAAACTGAAACTCGTGATCTCGACCGGCCCGCGCAATCGTTCGCTCGACGCCGCCGCCTGCCGCGAGCGCGGAATTGTCGCGTGCTTCACCCGGCAGGGCGAGAAGGTTCCGCCGACGCTCGAGATCGCATGGACGCTGCTGTTCGGCGCGAGCCGCAACGTGTTTCGCGAGGACCGCGCCATGCGCGAGGGACGCTGGCAGGAGGGGCTCGGCATGAGCCTCGGCGGCCGCACGTTCGGTCTGCTCGGCCTCGGCAATCTCGGCAAGGGCATGGCGCGCATCGCGAAGGCGTTCGGCATGGACGTCATCGCGTGGAGCCAGAATCTGACGCCCGAAAAGGCCGAAGCCGGCGGCGCGCGCTGGGTGTCGAAGGACGATTTGTTCGCGCAGTCGGACGCGATCAGCGTGCATCTGATTCTGAGCGACCGTACGCGTGGACTCGTGGGCGCGCGTGAATTCGGTCTGATGAAGCCGACGGCCGTTTTCGTCAACACCTCGCGCGGACCGATCGTGCAGGAAGCGGCGCTGATCGACGCGCTGCGCACGAACCGCATTCGGGCGGCGGGGCTTGATGTTTACGACGTCGAGCCGCTGCCGGTGGATCATCCGTTTCGCAGCATGGAGAATGTCGTGCTGAGCCCGCATCTGGGCTACGCGACCGACGCCAATTTCCGCGCCTATTTCGCCGATACGGTGGAGTCGATTCAGGCCTGGCGCAATGGCGCGCCAGTGCGGGTCGTTCAGGATTGACGCGCATCGCCGCATTCAGACGGATTGCATTTGAACGATTGTGGTGGAGAGCTGTTCACCACCAGCTCGGCTGTCGATTGACGGGGCGGAAACCATCTGGCTCTTTATGATCTCGGGTAGCTTGGTCTCGGTCCGGAGTCGTGCTGTGTTTCCGGCAGCGGCGAACATAAGAGCATTGTGGGCGGACGTTCGTGGCGCATCGACCGCGACGCTGGCGCTGTCGATCCTGCCGTTCGCGGGCGGTCTCGGCGTTTCGGCCGACCTCGGCCGCCTTTACGTCGTCAAATCCAGCCTGCAGGATGCGATTGAATCCTCCGCTTATGCGGCGTCCCGCATTTACCAGCAGACGCAGGACGAATCCGATGCGATCGACATGGCCAATCAGGTCTTCGCAATCTCGAAGCCCGAGGGCATCTACGCCGTCATCACCGGCATCACGATCGACCGTCGCACCAACAGCGTCATGGTGAACGCCAGCGCTGCTGCCCCGATGGGGCTGATGGGACATATCACGGCGATCGCGCGTTCGACGCAGATCGAGGCTTCCGCCAGCGTCACCGCGCCGGTGACGCCGCAATTCCGCAATCTCGCGGCGATTTGAATTCGCGCTTCCCCCCGCTAGAGTGCCGCTCCCGTTGATCGCCGCCACAGCGCGGGACAGGAGAGCGCTTGTCTGATTTGCCACTGACCCTCGCGTGCTGGGATTACGATCGCACGCGTCCGCTCGTCGATGGACTGGTGAAGCCGAACGGCGTCGCGCTCGACGTGAAGCTGTTGCGGCCGCGCCAGATGTTCCCGCGGATGCTGGAAGACAAGGAGTTTCACGCGTCCGAGCTGTCGCTCGCCTCGCTGGTCAGCCTGATCGGGCGCGGCCAGTGTCCGTTCGTGGCGATCCCGGTCGCGGTGTCGAAATTCTTCCGCCATTCCTGCATCTATGTGCGACGGGGCGCGGGCATCCACACGCCGCAGGACCTGAAGGGCAAACGCGTCGGCACCACGCAATACAGTTCGACGGCGGTGGTCTTCATCAAGGGCATGCTGAAGGACGAATATGGCGTCGAGGCGCACGACATGCACTGGTTCGTCGGCGGGCTGACGAAGCCGACCGAGACGCCGCTGATCCCGCTCGATCTGCCGCCAGAGCTGAAAATCGAGTTTCTGCCAGACGGCAGAACGCTGGAGGCGATGTTTCTGGCCGGTGAACTCGACGCGCTGGCGTCGATCTACCTGCCGCAAATCTTCATCGAGGGCCATCCCGACATCGTCCGCCTGTTCCCCGACTACAAGGAGGTCGAGAAGGCCTATTACCGCAAGACCGGCATTTTCCCGATCATGCACACGATCGTACTGCGCGAGGATGTGTTCCGCGATCATCCGTGGGCGGCCAACAGCCTGTTCCGGGCGTTCTGCCAGGCGCGGGACATCGCGGTCGAAGGCCTGTTCGACACCGACGCGCTGCGGCTGGCGCTGCCCTGGCTGATCGACCATGTCGAGGAGGCCTGGAGCGTTTTCGGCAAGGATTACTGGGCCTACGGGCTGGAGGCGAACCGCCCGGCGCTCGCCGCCGTGGGTCGCTACGTCTACGAGCAGGGCCTGTCGCCACGCCCCGTCGCGGCCGAGGAAATCTGGCGTCCGGGTCTCGAATGAGGGCCCCGCGTCCGCCACATCATGGCCATTTTGTCTGCCTAGGCCCTTGACACCGCACGGGCTGTCGCTAACTCGTCAGCGGCTGTCGCGGACCGCCGCGCCGGCGAACGAACCCGGGCGGCGGCGTGGGGCTATCCGGGAAACCAAGGTAATCCCGCTTGAATTTGGGGGAGCGAGTACATGGCGCTTGTCGAGACGCGCGATCTGGTCAAACAGTTCGGCGCACTGACGGCTGTTGATCATATTTCGTTTCAGGTCGGCCGCGGCGAGGTCGTCGGGTTTCTGGGTCCGAACGGCGCCGGAAAATCCACCACGATGAAGATCATCAGCGGCTTTCTGGAGCCGACGTCCGGTGAGGCCTTCATCGCCGGGCACAACAGCCATACCGATCCGATCGCGGCACGCCGCAATCTGGGCTATCTGCCGGAAGGCGCGCCCGCCTATTCGGACATGACGGTCGCGGCGTTCCTCGAATTCGTCGCCGGCATGCACGGCATGACGAAGCAGAAGGCCAACAGCCGGCTCGCCGAACTGGCCGAGCGCATTCATCTGAGCGGCGTCTGGAACCAGCGCATCGAATCCCTGTCGAAGGGCTTCAAGCGCCGCGTCGGCATCGCGCAGGCGCTGGTGCACGACCCCGACGTTCTGGTGCTGGACGAGCCGACCGACGGTCTCGACCCGAACCAGAAGCACGAGATGCGCGAGCTGATCCGCTCCATCGCGGCCAACAAGGCGATCGTCATCTCGACCCATATCCTTGAGGAAGTCGAGGCGATCTGCACCCGCGCGATCATCATCGCCAAGGGCCGGATGCTGGCCGACGCGACGCCGGATCGGCTGATGGCGCAGGCGCCCGGCATGGGCTCCATCGCGCTGGCGGTCGAGACGGCGGAGCCGCAGCGCGCCGTCGACGTGCTGGCGAAGCAGCCGGGCGTGCAGAGCGTCGAGATCACCTCGCACGTCAACGGCACTGCGCGCCTGCTGGTGCATTCGGGCGCGACGCGGCCTGCCGCCGCCGACCTGACGAAGGCGCTGGCCGCTTCCAACATCGTGGTGGACGAAATCTATCTCGAGCGCGCGCGCCTCGACGAAGTGTTCCGCCAGATCACCACGACAGGCGCGGGAGTCTGAGATGCGCACGATTGGGCTGATTTTCCGCCGCGAGTTCGCCGCCTATTTCGCGACGCCGCTGGCGGCTGTGTTTCTGGTGATCTTCGTGGCGCTCGCAGGCGGCATGACGTTCTTCGTCGCCGGCTTCTTCGATCGCGGACAGGCGGACCTGTCGGGCTTCTTCCTGTGGCACCCGTGGCTGTTTCTCGTGCTGATGCCAGCCATCGCCATGCGCCTGTGGGCGGAGGAGC
>CANJEY010000229.1 GCA_947472615.1 Beijerinckiaceae bacterium | reverse complement strand
AGCGGCTCGGCCAGAGCAGTCATGGACCAGGTCGTGTCCGGCGAATATGCGGTGGGCCTGCAGATGTTCCCCAATCATGCAGCAGCCAGCATAAAACTGGGAGCGCCAATCAGGTGGCTACCCGCCGAGCCAGCAATTTCCGGCGTCGTATCCGCCATTGCGATGACAAAGGGCGCACCACACCCAAACGCCGCCAAACTTCTACTGACATTCATTCTAGGCGAGGAAGGCCAGACAATCTTTCGGAACAATTTTTACATCCCGGCAAATCCGCACGTGCAGCCAATCGACCCAGATCTCGACCCAAACAAATATCGCACGATCCACATATCTCCCGCGGAGCTGATTTCTCAGGAACCCTCCTGGACGGCCATTTTCAACGACGTGTTCAAATAGGGTGGCGTTGAGGCGCGATGCCCGAAGTGTCGGGGCGCGTTGCGGCTGCATCGGGCGGGGGACTCAGTCCGGCGCGACCATTTCGAACACACGCACGGAGCGGGCTGCTCAAGAACTCTGAACCAGTAACTCAAACCTAGACAAATTCTGCCCCGCCGCACAACCTACTCTGCGATGTGGCAGTCGGCGCAGTCCTCCTCGAATAATTCCAACGCCTCCTGGTGCGGCGAAGACTTGCCTCTCGTAACAAGGGACACGGTGAGCGCGATGCAGCGCGATGTCGGCTAAGTGGGGTAGAACGGTCGCGGCATCGCGGGGACGGAAACGCCGCTTTTGACCCAAACCGGATGGCCCGCTGGCGTCTGCACGCCTCCCGTGATCTGCTTCGCAGCTGTAACGCTGGTCGCCGACCCGGTTAGGCCAATTTGCTAATGGTATCGCGCGCGCGTCGACGCACGGAGGCGTCGCCATGGGTGATTTGTTCATGCTGCCTGAGGCGCAGATGCGTAAGCCTCCGGTGAGGACCGCGGCTACGTGACACGCGGTTTCCGTGGCGCCGGTTTTCGAGACCACTTCCTTGCGAGTTTGTCGACGTTCTCGGCAAGGAGGTCGGATGGAACCTGATGCGGATCGAAATCTTGGCCAATCCAGCGACGGATATCGGCATGTTGCTCGTGTTCGGGGTCGGCGAGCGCTTCGAGGAATTCAGAGTAACCCCACGGCCCGCCTACATCTTCTGGCGGACAGCGGCCCGACGCCTCGATCAAGCGGGGATAGGAAACGGCCGGCAGAGGATCGACCAGGCGCTCGATCTTGATCGTGTGCTCCCAGCCGTCTCCGAAGTCATAGAGATAGCGCAACGTCTTTGCGCCCGTGTCCTCGACGATGCCAGCGAGCGTCGCCTTGCGGGCGTCGAGCGGACCGTTGCCCCAATCCGGATCAGGAATCCCCCAACCGACATCGCGCGCTCGGATTTCGAAGAGATGAGTGTCGGTCCATCCGAGCGCAGCCTGCAGCGTTTGGTGCAGGCGATCGAGCCGGATGGAGAACGGAACCTCGAGACGGCGCACGACCTTCGGTTCGACGTCGTCGAGAGCGATCTTGAGGCGAGCGATGGATGCGGCGGTCATGCCGCCAGTTTACGACGCTCGTGTTCCGCCGCCCAGCACCAGGGCAGGAGTTCGGCGAGCCTTTGAACCGGATGATCTGCGATGCGGGCGAGCACGTCGGCGAGCCATGCCTGTGGATCGACGTCGTTCAGTTTACAGGTGACGATCAGGGAATACATGGCGGCGGCGCGCTGACCACCGCGATCGGAGCCGGCGAACAACCACGACTTGCGGCCGAGCGCGATCCCGCGCAGCGCCCGTTCTGCAGCATTGTTCGTGATGCAGATCCGTCCGTCTTCCAGGAAGCGGGTGAACGCGTCCCAGCGCTTGAGGACGTAGTCCATGGCTTTGGCGACGTCGTTATGGCGCGACATCCTTGCGCGTTCGGCACGCATCCAGGCTTCGATATCTGCGATGACGGGAACGCTTTTCTCCTGGCGCGCGGCCTTGCGGGCGCCGACGTCGATACCGTTGATGGCGCGCTCGATATCGAACAGGACGTCGATCTTGCGGACCGCCTCCAAAGCGAGTGGCGAGATCGGCGACTGCGTTTTCTTCGACGCGCGCTGTCGTGCGTTCGCTTCGATGTCCGCCTGCACGAAGAACTTGCGGCGCGCATGAGCCCAGCAGGCCGCTTCTTGAATGGAGCCGGGACTTCGGCCCGCTGCGTACAGCTTGCTGTATCCGCCATAGGCGTCGGCCTGGAGGATGCCGGAAAAGCCTGCCAGATGGCGCTCGGGATGTTCGCCGGCTCGATCCCGCGAATAATAGAAGACCGCCGCCGGCGGGCCGGCGCCGCCGAACGGGCGATCGTCGCGAACGTAGGTCCAGATGTGTGCCGTGTCGGTCTTGCCCTTGGCGAGCACCGGGACGTTCGTGTCGTCGCCGTGCACGCGCGCGGCGGAAAAGACGTGAGCTTCCAGACGCTCGAATATCGGCGCCAGCACGCCGACGCAGGCGCCGACCTGATCAGCCAGCGTCGACAGGCTCAAGGGCAGGCCCTCTCTGGCGTAGCGCTCGGCTTGCCGGTTGAGCGGCTGATGTTGGCCGAACTTCTCGAACACGATCATCGCCAGCAGGCTTGGACCAGCCCAGCCGCGCGGAATGACGTGGAACGGCGCCGGCGCCTGAGAAATGCGCTCGCAGTCGCGGCACGTGAACTTCTCGCGCACGTGCTGGATGACCTTCCATTGCCGGGGGATGACTTCCAGCGTCTCGGTCACGTCCTCGCCGAGCTTGGACAGTCGTGACGAACCGCAGCAGGCGCAGGCTGTCGGGCCGGGAACGATGACGCGTTCGCGCGGCAGATGGTCGGGAAAGGGTTTGCGCGCCGGACGCTTGCGCACGAAGGCGGCGACGTCCGTGGTCGCGGTTCGCGCTGCGGCGCGCTCGGCGGCAAGGTCGTCTTCGCTGGCCGAAGCCTCCAGTTCCTCAAGCTGCAACTCCATCTGGTCGAGGAGCCGCGCGGTCCGTTCCGATCGAGAGCCGAACAACTCCCGCCGCATCTTCTCGATCTGCAACTTCAGGTGAGCGATCAGAGCTTCGTTGCCCGACAATCTAGCCTTCGCCGCGGCGGCGTCAGCCTCAGCGACGACGGCATGGGCTTCAGCGGCGATCCGACGACCGCGCTCGGCAATCAACGCCGCCCTGAGCGCTTCGAGGTCTTCGGGAGTGTCATGGAGATCGCCGTCCATGTGGCGAAGACAAGCACAAAATCGGCCGTTTGTGGCGCCCCTATCTTGCGCCTGAATCAATATGCCGCGGCCTCATCCCGCCGCCTGCGGCCGCCATGTTCGTTGCGGATGCCGCCAGTCGATTCCTTCGAGCAGATAGCCGAGCTGCGCCGGGGTGATGACGACCGATCCGTCCGCCGGCGACGGCCAGATGAACCGCCCACGTTCAAGACGTTTGGCGTAAAGCGACATGCCGAGGCCGTCGTGCCAGAGAATCTTGATCAGATCGCCGCGGCGCCCACGAAAGGCGAAAATATCGCCGGCATGCGGATCGCGATCGAGCGTCTGCTGCACCTGCAGCGCGAGGCCGTTCATGCCGCGCCGCATATCGGTCGCGCCAGCTGCGATCCAGACCCGAACGCCGGCGGGGACAGGGATCATCGCCGCGCCAGCGCCTTCAGGACCCGCGTCAGCGCCGCGGCCTCGACGTCCGCCCACACGATGATCCGATCGCCCTCGGGGAGCACGATCTCCATCTGGCCGCTCGATCTCGGATCGGAATCTTCCGCCGCAGTCGCCCGCGCGATCGTCACCGGCAAGATCGGCGGGAGCTCCTTCAGGTCTGCGGGCTCAACGCCGAACTGCCGGCGCCAAGTGAAGAGCTGATTGGCGTTCAGATCATGGCGCCGCGCGACCTCGGCTATCGGGGCGCCGTCCTCCAGGCTCTCGTCGACGATCCGGCGCTTCTCGTCCGTCGTCCAGGATCGTCGTCTGCGCCGGGGCGTCGCCCCATCCTCGTCATTGCCGACCGACATCAGCGATAATGTCCACTTACGAATTAAGTGGACACGATCATCGAGCCACTCGTGCTCGATCTATCCGCATGTCACGCGCTCAGCGCCAGACGGCCTTCACCGGAGGAATACGCAGATGCGCCGGATCGAGCTGTTCTTTCCTCTGTCGCACGGCATTGTCTTCGTACTGCGCAATGGCTTGCAAATTGGCTATGTGGAGCAAATCGTTGTTACCGCAAATCCACACATGAGCGTCTCTTATTTATTGTCGATGATCTTCTTGAACTGGGCAATCAGAGGCGCGGGAGTGGCCAATGCATCGGATGATATTTTCTGAAGCTCATTTCCAGGCAAAATATCCAAATCGAGTTTAAGTCTGCGAGCTTCATCGATGAGCGCGGCGTCACGCATCGACGTCAGGAACGCTTCGCGCAAACTTGAGACAACAGGTGGCTCCAGGAAGGGCGGAGCCACGACTGAGACGCCGATTTCGTCAGCGCTTGCAAAAAACGCCAGTATGCGTCGCTGATCCTCTGTCTTGACGAGTTCAGCGATTGCCGGGACCTCTGCCAATTCAGGATGACGCTTGTTGCCATATCGTAACGTAACAATGAGCTTTTTATCGCGTAGCCATCCGTTGCTATCGACCTTCACCGTCGACCAATTGTCGCTGATCGCTTCGACTTCGCCGCGCTCCAAAGCAAGACGGGATTCGCTGTTTCCTGGATAGCCGGAGACGACTTTGAACCTGGTGTCTGCGAACGCGTTCAGAATGAGCGGAACAACCATTGAAGGTGAGGTTGTGCCGGTGCCTGCTACCAGTACCTGCCGGGATCTCATATCTTCTACCGTACGGAATTCCGAAGTGTGCCAAGTATATTGGATCGGGGTATTTGAAGTGATGCGACCGATCCAATTCACCTTCTGAACGTCGTAATGAACCTCGCCTGGATACAATTTTTGATAGATGCCCACAGATGGAAGCACTATGCCGACAGTCGTCCCATCCTTTGGCGCCACGTTATATATGTAGTTCATGGCAACAAGCCCGCCCGCGCCAGGCATATTCTGGACCACGACATTCGGGCTACCCGGGAGATTCGCTCCGAACACCCGCGCGAGCAGCCGTGCATAAATGTCATATCCACCACCAGGCGTGAATCCGACGACTATGTTGATCGTCTTGCCTTTGAAATCCTGTGCCTGTGCAAAACATGAGAAAAACGATAGAAATGCAAAGCTGAAAGCTCTCGCGAAGAATTTCATCAGTTTTCCTCCGTGGTTTTCTGAGCGCCCTAATTTTATGAACGCATTCTAAGCACAAGACTTACATCGAAAAGGCGACATTCCCCAGATGATCGCCAGTTCGAGCAGAAGTGTCCCCCGGTTTTGATGTTTTGACAAGCACGGGCGTGAACCGCCCCCGGTTCGCCGGAGGCCAGTTCTCTAATTGCGGGCGGTGCGTCAAGCCGAGAAAAAGGCTTGACGAATTAGCGAACGTCCCACTTCTCGGCTATCCGCTTGAGAGAGCCGTCGGCGTTCCTCTTTTCGATCGCCTCGTTCAATTTCGCGACGAATTTGCTCTTGGATTTCACAACAGCGAAGCCAAGCTGAGACACTACGAGCGGCGAGTAAGTATCCATGTTCCGACAGTTCGCTTCCTGAGGAACTGCCGGCGAAGCGCGCGACCTGCCGCAAAAGGACGCTCTTGCCGCATCGCAGACACCAACCGCCCGCTGGGAAGTTCTTCGACGACGTCCGCTGTCAGGGGCATCGCGAACCTTCGCAAGCGCGCCGCCTGCTGACTTGCAAAAGTCCTCACTTCTGCAAGGTGCAATGTCGGCTTACTGAGGAACTGCGGGCGAGGCCCGTGACGTGTCACAAACGCTGCATGTGACCCATCCCGATGTTCTCGCAGCGTGAGTGGTCTAGCTTGTTTGCGCGACGTGATCCAAATCATTCGAGGATGCGGTAGCGTCGGCTAAGGTGCGCGCGTCATCTGGCACGGATCAGACAGGCCATCATGCTTCGCTTTCGCGCTCTCGATGCACCGACACCCTTCCTGTTCTTCACGGGCAAGGGCGGAGTTGGCAAGACCTCGCTGGCCTGCGCCACAGCCATCGGACTCGCCGATCGTGGTCTGCGCGTTCTGCTCGTCAGCACCGATCCGGCATCCAATCTGGATGAGATGCTGGAAGTCGCCCTTAAAGACAGTCCGACGCCCGTTCCGAATGTGGCGGGTCTTTCCGCCATGAACATCGACCCTGAAGCAGCCGCCGAGAGCTACCGGACGCGAGTGCTCGACCAGCTCGGGCTTGCGGCTTCCGATGACGAGAAATCGGCCGTCCGCGAACAGCTTTCTGGCGCGTGCACCATTGAGATCGCCGCCTTCGACGAGTTCGTCGGCCTGCTTGATGGCGACATCACGGGGTTCGACCACATCATTTTCGACACAGCCCCGACGGGGCACACCCTACGGCTGCTCAGCCTGCCGAAGGCATGGACCGGCTTTCTTGAGGGTAACGACCGGGGCGCGTCCTGTCTTGGTCCACACTCCGGCCTGAAGATGCAGGAGGACCGCTTTCGCTCGGCCCTCCAGGCTCTCGGCGATGCCCGTCGCACCACGATCATTCTCGTCGCCCGCGCCGACCGGGGCGCAATCCGCGAGGCCGCGAGGACATCAGGCGAACTCGACGCGCTCGGTCTTTCGAACCAGCTTCTTGCCGTCAATGGACGCTTCCGCGCAACGGACCCGACCGATGCCATCGCGATCGCGCTGGAACGAGATCAGGACGAGGCTCTGGCCGCGATGCCTGCCGTGCTCACGAATTTGCCGCGAGACGAAGTTCCGCTCTTTGGCTTCGATATTGTGGGACTCGTGTCGCTTCGGGCACTTCTGTCACCCTCCAATCCGACGCCCGCCGCTGCCGCCGAACAGCAGCCCGATCCAATCGACCTTCCCGGCCTAGAACGATTGGTCGACGACATCGCGGAGGGCAAGCGCGGCCTCATCATGGTCATGGGAAAAGGTGGCGTGGGCAAGACGACGATCGCCGCTGCGATCGCGGTAGGCTTGGCCAAGCGGGGTCATGCAGTTCATCTGAGCACCACCGATCCCGCCGCTCATGTCACCTTTGTGATTGATGGCGTGATGCCGGGT
>CANJEY010000228.1 GCA_947472615.1 Beijerinckiaceae bacterium | reverse complement strand
TATTTCGCAATTCTCGGTCGGCACCTACAAGAAGGCGCACGCACACGGCCCCGGCGCGCATGTCATTATCCTGTCGGGCGAAGGCTATTCGTTGATGTGGCCGGACGGCGAGCCGCCGCGCCGCTACGACTGGGAGATCGGCACGCTCATCGTGCCGCCGAACGGCTGGTTCCATCAGCACTTCAATTCGGGCGTGACCCCGGCCCGCTATCTCGCCTTCAAGCACGGTTCGCAGCGCAACGCGCAAGGCGTGATGATGTGCTGGATCAGCCGACGCCTCGGCGGCGACCAGCTCGATTACGCCGACGAGATGCCCTACATCCGCCAGCAGTTCGAGGAAGCGCTGGGGCGCCACGGGCTCAAGACGAAGATGGAGCCTGTGTACGAGAAGGAACTTGAGACGCTGCCGCCGAAGTGAAAGCGGGGCAGACCGGACTTTAGTTCTTCAGCCGACAGAGTCGGCCTCGTCCTTCGAGACGCGCTGCTGCGCAGCGCTCCTCAGGATGAGGTCTTATTGGCAATTCAACATTTTGTTGCGCACCCACATGAGCCCTCATGCTGAGGAGCTTGCGAAGCAAGCGACTCGAAGCACGAGGTCGCAGGTAGGCCCTACTTCGCGTCGAGCATGCTGGCGTCGAGTTGCAAAACATCTTTCGGCGTCGACACCATGGTCTCGACGACCTTCTGCAACTTCTCGCCGCCGAGTCCGCGCACTTCGAGACCGGTCTTTTCTGCATCGGCGATCAGCAGCGGATCGGCGACCGCGTCGTCGAAAGCCTTGCGCAAGGCCTTCACGCGGTCGGCCGGAACTCCGGACCCGGTCGTGATGGCGCGGCCGAGCGCCACCAGCGACGAATAGAAATTCAGAACCTGCCGCTCCGTGTCATTACGCGCCAGATCCGTCATCAGCGGAACATCCTGCAGATCAGGCTCCTTCTGCAAGCCGGTCTGCACGATGACCGAAACCTTGTGGTCCCTGATCCACGAGGAACGCGCCGACTTGAGACCGGCCCAGCCGATGCCGGCGCGGCCCTGCACTTCGCCGCGTTCAATCGCGAGGTCGATCGCGTCGCCTGACTCGTATCCGTTGATCACCTTGAGCTTCGTGCCGAGCACCTGATTCATCAGCACCGGATAGATGCCGCCGATGGAGCCGGGCGTTGTCGAGCCCACGAGCAATTCCTTCCTGCGGACATCCTCCATCGTCTTCAGGCCGGACGTATGCCACGCGATCAGCACATTGGCTGAATCGCTCATGTTGCCGATCCAGTTGAACTTGCCGAGATCGAACCGCACGTTGGCCGAGCCCGCGACCTGCACCATCGGCAGCGCCTGCACGATCATCAGCAGTTCGGTGCCGTCGCGGGGCGCGATATTGGCGAGATAGTTCGCGGCCGTCATGCTCGATGCGCCCGGCATGTTGACGACGACCACATTCGGCTTGCCCGGAATATGCCGGCCGATGTGGCGCGCGATCAGTCGTCCGTAAATATCGTAGCCGCCGCCCGGACCCGTGGCGACGATCATTTTCACCTGCTTGCCGGTATAGAACGCCTCCGCCGATTGCGCGTCAGGCGCCGCCGTCTGCGCATGTGCGGCGCTTATGGACGCGATGCTCCACGCGGCGAAGGTCGTGAGAAGAGCGATGCGCTTCATGTGTCCCTGCATTAGAAGTGTCGCGCAGCCTATTCGACCTCGAGGCCCTGGCTGCGCAACAGATTGCTGATGTAGCCGATCGCCTCGGGCGGCGTCTGGCCGAGCGTGCGGATCAACTGCTCGACGTCCTCGGCCCGCATCGGCGAAAAATCTTCGCTGATTTTTCTGCCGGCCTCGATGAATTCCGTATTGGCGGCGACCTTCTGGAATGCCTCGCGGAACATGTCGACGATCGGCTGCGGCGTCTTCGGCGGCAGCGCCATCCACTTGTCCATCACGGTCATGCTGCTCCAGAAATCAAACGCCTTGCGCTGCACCGGATCGGCGATCTTGCCGGCCATGATGTTGGATAACAGCGGCGTCGTGACGAATTCGGGACGCGGCACGATCTTGCCGTTCTGTAATCCTCCGGTCTGCGTCAGCGGTTTGAAACGGCCGGTCTGGGCGAGCTTGTTCACCTCGAACAGATTGGCCGTGGAGGTCATGTCGATCTCGGTGCGGTCGAGCGCCAGCATCAGATCGTTGGTGCCGTGATAACCAACGACCCATTTGGCGTTCCAGCCGAGAAACTCGATGCCCCAAGCGGTCGTCTGCATGCCCGAACGCGGCACACCGACGAGACTGCCCATGATGACTGGCGGTTGCGACTTGTCGTAGAGGCGTTTCTCGGCGTCCTTGCCGATCATCAGCATGGTGCCGCCGCGACCGACGCCGCCGAGAATCGGAAACGTCGTCGGATCGAAGTGCGACTGCGGCCGGCGATAATGCATCGGATCGGCGAGGGTGCTCGATCCCATCACAATCGTGTAGCCATCGGGCGCGACCTGCTGCACGAAGTAATTGACCGCCGTCATGCCCTCCGCGCCGGGAATGTTGCGGATCAGCACAGATGGCGTATCCGGCAGATAGCGCGCGATGAATTGCGCGATCAGCCGGCCGGACGTGTCCGTGCCGCCGCCCGGCGCAGAACCGATGATCATCGTCAGCGATTTGCCGCGATACGAAATCGGAGCCTGCGCGAACGCGGCATCCGTCGCGCCCGCCAACATCAGAACGGCCGCCGTAAGTCGGGCGAACATACCGTACCGCCTTTCTATTCGCAGTCGCAGTCGATGCCCGCGAGATGGCCGCACGCCTTGACGGCGTTGATCATATCTTCCTGCTTCTTGGCCTTCTCGGCCTGCTCCTCGGGATCGTGCTTGTGCGCATGTCCGTGGTCGTGATCGTGCGCGTGCTTGTGCGCATTGACGCCGTAAAGCTGGTCGATGAAGCCGGAGTCGTCGATCTTGCGGACGTGATGCATGTCCCACAGCGCAAGCGGGTTGATCTTCTCGGCGTCCTTGTCCTGACGCTTGCCCTCTTCGTACACGTTGGAGATCGCCTGCATCGACGGATAGAGCTTGGGCTCCAGCATCGCGGCGATGTTCTGATACGTGTAGGTCGCCTGCGCGAGGGTCATCTCGCCTTCGCGCGTGTAGCGATCCTGCAGGATATTGATCGCCTTGTCGGGCTGCGTCTTGTAGAAATGGATGCCCTCGATCAGGCCTTTCAGAAAGCGCTCGACGATATCGGGATGCTTCTGAACGAAGCCGAGGCTCGACGATACGGTGGTGAACCAGATCATCGGCATGGGCTCGATGTCGATCAGCTTCAGGCCAGCCGCTTCGGCGAACAGGCTCGTCGGCGGCGCAAGAAACGCGGCGTCGACCTTGCGGTCGCGGATCCAGTGCCACAGGGGCGTGCGCTTCGGCTTCTTGCCGGTGAGCTTGGCGTCTTCCTGCTGCGCGCCCTCGGCGGAGACTTCGCCCGCGACGGTGCGGGTGAGCACCACTTCGTCCTTGTCCACATCGAGGCCGTGCTGCTTCAGAAACAGCCAGTCGTTGAGGCCGGGGTGATTGCCGCGCATGGCGACGACCTTGTGGCGAAGGTCGGCGACGCTGTTGATGCCGGAGTCCGGGTGCACGGCGAGTTTCGCGTTGTAGCGATTGACGGTCTGGCCAAGGTAGACCCACGAATCGCCCCGCGCCCGATGGCCGTAGGTGGAGACGTGATTGCCGCCGACGAATTCGACCTCGCCGCTCGGCACCAGTTTGTGCGCGTCATCCTTGGAGATCTGGTAATCATAATTCACGTCCAGGCCATGCTTGGCCCACGAGCCGGATTCGGACACGACGTGCAGCAGCGACAGATGGCTGGCGGACCGGTACGGAAACGAGACTTTATCCATGAATCTCCCCAGGATGCGCGCCGATCCGACGCGGCGGCCGCTCATGGCGGCCTTGTTGTTCGTCACATCAGGCGATGCGTCGATGTCGCGCCAAACTACGCCCGAAGGAACGCGGCTGTCCAGCGCGGTGCATCGAGCGCATGAATTTCGGCTTTCCCCTTTGCGGCCGCTCGCCTAAAGTCGCGCCGGACAAGAAAACCGGATCACAGAAGCCCATTGACCATTTCGACCCCGCAGTCCCGCGACCTGATCATCGTTCACAGTTCGGACGTCCATGTCGACGACGACTACAACGCCGCGGCTTTCGGGGGCGACGGCAACGGCGGATTGCGCCTTGTGCTGGACGCCGCGCGGCGACTGTCCGCAGATCTGGTGCTGCTGGCGGGCGATACGTTCGAATGCAATCGTCTGCCGGTACGGGTGTTGAAACGCACGAACGAATTGCTGGCGGACGCAGGCCTGCCGATCGTCATTCTGCCTGGCAACCACGATCCGGCGATGGACGATTCCGTTTATCATTACGGCGGCGTGGCGGGCGTCGAGAACGTCCATGTGCTCGGCGTCACGCATGACATGGCGGTGCATTTTCCGCACATGGACCTCGAGGTCTGGGGCCGCGCGCATCTCGACTACAACGACATGGACCCGCTGGAGCGCGTGCATCCGCGCAAGGCGCGCTGGCACATCGCGATGGCGCACGGACATTTCGACCCCGTGCCGGATCGCAGCACAAAGGTGCGCCCGTCCTGGCTGATCGGCGACGACGAAATCGCCGCCACCGGCGCGGATTATCTGGCGCTCGGCCACTGGAACCGGCCGATCAAGGTCGGCAGCAGCGCAGTGCCTGCCTATTATTCAGGTTCGCCCGATTATGCGCAGACGGTGAACGCCGTGCGCCTCACGGTCGACGGACAGGTGATCGTGACGCGCGAGCCTGTGTGATCGCACCCTACGAAAGGAGCGAGGTCTCATGGCCAAGGCAGAGAACTCGGCGCCAGACGCCCGCACACCTTCGCAATTGATCGACGAGCGGATCGCGCAACTCGGCGACTGGCGCGGCGACACGCTCGCCCGCGTTCGGAAGATCATTGTCGATTCCGTTCCGGACGTCATCGAGGAATGGAAGTGGCGCGGCGTGCCGGTGTGGTCGAGCGACGGCATCATCTGCACGGGCGAGACCTACAAGAGCGTCCTAAAGCTGACCTTCGCGAAAGGCGCAGCGCTCGACGATCCGGCGCGCCTGCTCAATTCCAGTCTCGACGGCAATGTGCGTCGCGCTATCGACATTCACGAAGGCGAGTCGATCGACGCGGAAGCCCTGACAGCGCTCGTGCGCGCCGCCGCCGCCCTCAACGCGAGCAAGGCCAAACCGAAGGCCAAGTCGAAGCGTTGAACGCTCGGGCCTCCTCGCCTCAGCCGACCTTGTATTTCTCCAGCGCCTTCGGATCGAGCGCATGGCCCCAGCCGGGCTTGTCGGACGCGATCGCGAAACCGTTGTCGATCCGGATCTGATCGGCGAAGAGCGGCGCTGACCACGGCATCACTTCGAGGAACGTACCGTTGCGCAACGTCGCCATCAGGGCGAGCGTATGTTCCGGCAGCACATGGCCGGATACCGGCATCTTGGCGGCTTCCGCCAGATGCGCAACGCGGATGAACTGGCTCGGCCCGCCAATGCGGCAAAGATCGGGCATCAGCACATCGACGCAGCGCGTCTCGATCATGTGGGCAAACTCCTCGACCGAAAACACGCCCTCGCCGCTCGCCAGCGGCGTATCGAGCGCGCGCGCGATCTCGGCTTCGCCCGCGTGGTCTTCGCCGGCCAGCGGCTCCTCGAACCATTCGAGCCTGTAGGGTTCGAGCAGACGGCCGAGGCGGATCGCCTGCGCCACCGTGAAGCGGCGGCCAGCGTCGACGAGAATCTTCACATCATCGCCAACGGCTTCGCGCACGGCGCGAATGCGTTCGACCTGCCTGGCCGGATTTTCGACGCTGACGCGCACCTTCATGGCGCGATAGCCGTGCGCCACGATATTGCGCGCGGTCGCGACGAGCTTTTCGGTTGGCACATGATTCCACAGGCCGCTCGAATAATAGGCCGGTACGCGATCGCGCACTGCGCCCAGAAATTTGTGAACCGGCAGGCCCGCGAGCTTGGCGCGCAGATCGAGCAGCGCGCCGTCGATGGCGCCGATCGCCATCATGGTTGCGCCCGTAGATCCAAGATGGCTCGCATCCTTCTGCGCCGCGTCGAGGATCGCTTCGCTGAACGTCGGATCGCGTCCCACCACGAGCGGCGCGAAGCTCTGCACCATGGCGGCGTGAACCCCGACGCGCTTGTCGTGCACGGCGATGATCAGGCCTTCGCCCGTCACGCCCTGATCGGTGTCGACGAAGACCGCGAGCGCCCCCATGCGGCCAGTGTCCGAATAGGGCGTCCCGAGCGGACAGGTGAACGGATAGGACAACGCGATCGTGCGCAGCGCAGTGATCTTCATGGGCGAACCTTCCTGGTGTTTTTTGTCAGCCGAGAGCGGCCATTTCGGGAACCGGATGCGGCAAAGCCTTGCCGCCAATATAGGCCTCGACGTTCTGCATCACGGCGTTGGACATCGCGAGCGCGGCCTCAATCGCGCCGCCGCCCATATGCGGGGTCAGCACGACATTCGGCAGATGGCGCAGCGCCTCCGGCACATGCGGCTCGCGCTCGAACACGTCGAGGCCCGCGCCCGCGATGCGGCCGTCCTGTAGCGCTGCGATCAGCGCCGGCTCGTCGATGACGGAGCCGCGCGTGATGTTCACGACATGCCCATCGGGGCCGAGCGCGTCGAGAATTTCGGCGTTGACGATGCGGCGGTTGGAGGCGTCGGCGCGCAGCGCCACCATCAGTACGTCGCAATGACGCGCCATGTCGATGAGCTTGTCGAAATAGCGCCACGGCGCATCAGGCCGCAGCCGACGATTATGATAGCAAACCTCGGTCTCGAAGGCGTCGAGACGTTTGGCGATTTTCCAGCCGATCTCACCCAGCCCCAGCACGCCGACCTTGCGGCCAGTGACGCCCTTCATGCGCTGCGGCCGCTGGCTTGCCGGATCGTCCCATTCGCCCGACCGCACGAAACGATCGCAGAAGCTGACGCGGCGGATCGAATCCAGCATCAGCGCGACGGCCAGGTCGGCGACGCTCGCAGCGTTCGCACCCGGACTGTACGTCACTTTCACACCGCGCGCGGCGGCGGCCTTCAGATCGACATTTTCATAGCC
>CANJEY010000227.1 GCA_947472615.1 Beijerinckiaceae bacterium | reverse complement strand
TCAATCAGGGTTTCGCGACAGTCGAATACACCGCATCGGCCATCGTCGATCTCGACCTGCACATGCTCGGCGCCGCAGAAGGCATAGACGTCACCGCCTTCGAACGCGAGACGCTGGCGCGCATCGGCATGCCGCAGGAGATCGTGCCGCGCCATCGTACGCCGCATTTCTCACATGTGTTCTCGGGCGACGGCTATTCGGCGGGCTATTACAGCTATCTGTGGTCGGAAGTGCTCGACGCCGACGCCTTCGAGGCGTTCGAGGAAACCAGCGATCCATTCAACCCAGAAGTCGCGCAGCGGCTTCGCGATCATATCTACGCGGCGGGCGGACGACAGGACCCGGCCGACGCCTACAGGGCGTTCAGGGGCCGTCTGCCCGCGACGGAACCACTGTTGCGCAAACGCGGCCTGCTGCCACCTGCGCCCGCGCAGGCTTGAGCGCGAGCAAGACTTTTGGGCGGATGGCGGCGCGTGTAGAGTGCCGCTGGATCGTGTGAGTTTGAAGGCAGCGCATTGCTCGGGAGGAAACCATGAAGCGACATCTGTTGATCGCCGCCGCCGCGATGGGACTCGCGGCTTTGACCGATGCACCCGCGTACGCGGGCGATCCAGCCGGCGTGTGGACCGCCGCGGAAGGCAAGTCGCGCGTGCGCGTCGCGCCTTGTGGCAAGAACATCTGCGGCAATGTCGCGTGGCTGCGCGAACCCAACGACGACGACGGCAAGCCGAAACTCGACAAGCAGAACTCCAATACGGCGCTGCGCACGCGGCCGATTCTGGGCGTTCCGATCCTGCTGTCGATGGCTCCCGACGGAACCGACAAGTGGAAGGGTTCGATCTACAACGCCGAGGACGGCAAGACCTATGCGGCGACCTTCACGCTCACGGGCGCAAATTCCGCGCAGGTGCAGGGTTGCGTTGCGGGCATCTTCTGCAAGTCGCAGACATGGTCGCGGAACTGAACGGATCGCGATCCGTTCTGACGATGGCGGCCGATCGCTGTCGCATGACGCCGGAGCACAGGTGAGGCGGAGAGCGGCCATCAGCAGGATCGAACGATGAGGCCGCAGCGCGCCGCATTCGTCTGCCTGTCGGCCTGCGTGACGGCCTTGCTGGGCCTCGTGTGCGCCCATGCGCAACAGACTATCAAGGGTCAGGTGCCATTGCCGCCGCCGCGTCCGTCATCGCTGTCGCCGGGCGGCGCTGCGCCCGTTCTGAAGCAGCCCGAAGCTGTTGCGCCGGCGGCCATCACATCTGCAGAGCCGGAGGCGCCAGAGCCAAGCCGCGAGCAATTGCGCGCGTGCAGTCTCGAATGGCGCAACATGAAGAAGTCCGGCGCAGCGGTCGGACTGATCTGGCGGGACTTCTCGAAGTCCTGCCTCGGCCGCAACTGAGCCGCCGCAAAGGCCCGTTTCCCAAGCCAAAAATACAAAACCACCACCTATAGTCGACGGTGATCTCCGCTGCCGCGGAAGCCGTCGACGATAGATGGTGGTTCAGGGGTCCGGGTTCGCCGTTATGTGCGCGGCGAACCTGAAACCGCCAGTCTGCGATCGTTCCGGGACAGCGCAACTGACGCACGAGGCGTCAGTCAAACGATCCCGATGCGATCATTCGCTGGACTTACGGGGTTTCCGGAGCCGGAGCCGGAGCCGCCTTGGCCTTGCGAGGAGCAGCTTTGCGGACCTTCTTCGCGGCCTTCTTGGCGCTCTTCTTCTTCACGGCCTTCTTGGCGGCCTTCTTTTTCGCCGCCTTCTTCACGCCGCCCTTCTTGGCGACCTTCTTGGCGACCTTCTTCTTCGCTACTTTCTTCTTCGTAGCCTTCTTCGCGACCTTGCGCTTCGCGCCGGCCTTCTTCACGGTCTTCTTCGCGGCCTTCTTGGCCGGTTTACGCTTTGCTGCCTTCGCCATCTGAGGTCCCCTCTTAGTTGGGTGTCGGCTGATGGATGTTCGATTGCCGACAACAGGCACGAATAAAATATCGTGGTTAATGACTCATGCAAGACGACGAACGTGCAAGACGCGCGAGTCGCACGCATCGATGAACCAAAATGGCGCAACGAAGCGCGTGTCGACGAGCAGCTTTCGTCTTTCGGCGAACGCTTGCGGGAGCGGCGCAAACTGCCTGCACGCGTCCCGCACGAGGGACACTCGGCGACCGAAACCACGCCTCGCCGATGCGCGCCGCGCCAGTTTCGGAACCATACGGTGCGCCGCCAGCGGCTTTCGTGAACTGTGAGATGATCTGAAAAATCAGGCTCGAATCGTGAATGTCAAAAATCGCAAACGATGTCGCGCGAAATTTTTGAACCCTTGCGAGGCTGCTCCGTGCAAGGTCGCATCGATGCGAGGTGCAGGACCATCGCGGGAGGCTTCGCGTTCGATGCATCGGCTGAATCAGCGCGGCCTACGCATCGCAAAAAGCGACACGAAAAAAAATTTCCTCTCAACCAAAAAATCTCGTCGCGAATGCAAAAAAAATGCTTCGTCGAGATGGTTCGACGAAGCAAATCGCGCAAACAGCCGAATCACACGCGCGGTGATTCGCAGAAATCAGATGCCGAGTTTGCTCTTCAGCAGCTCGTTGACGGACTGTGGATTGGCCTTTCCGCCGGTCTGTTTCATCACCTGACCGACGAACCATCCAAGCATCGTCGGCTTCGCCTGCGCCTGTGCGACCTTGTCGGGATTGGCTGCGATGATGGCGTCGACAGCCGCCTCGATGGCGCCGGTGTCGGTGACCTGCTTCATGCCGCGCGTATCGACGATGGCGCGCGGATCGCCGCCTTCGGTCCAGACAATCTCGAACAGATCCTTCGCGATTTTGCCGGAGATGACGCCCTCGGTGATGAGATCAACGATGCCGCCGAGCTGCGCCGACGACACCGGCGACGTCTCGATGTCCTTGCCTTCCTTGTTCAGGCGGCCAAACAATTCGTTGATCACCCAGTTCGCGGCGGCCTTCGCGTCGCGTCCCTTTGCGACCGCTTCGTAGTAGTCGGCGGAGGCGCGTTCCATCACCAGCACGCCGGCGTCATAGCCCGGCAATCCGTAATCGCGCATGAACCGCGCCTTCTTCTCGTCTGGAAGCTCGGGCAGCTTCGCCGCAAGTTCATCGACGTAGGTCTGCGTGAACTCAAGCGGCAGAAGATCGGGATCTGGGAAGTAGCGATAGTCGTGCGCCTCTTCCTTCGAGCGCATCGAGCGCGTCTCGCCCTTGCCGGGATCGAACAGACGCGTCTCCTGATTGATCTTGCCGCCGTCCTCGATGATGCCGATCTGACGACGCGCCTCGACCTCCACCGCCTGTCCGATGAAGCGGATCGAGTTCACGTTCTTGATTTCACAGCGTGTGCCGAGCGGACCACCGGGTTTGCGAACGGACACGTTCACGTCTGCGCGCAGATTGCCTTTCTCCATGTCGCCGTCGCAGGTGCCGAGATAGCGCAGGATCGTGCGCAGCTTGGTCACATAGGCGCGCGCCTCATCGGCGGAGCGCAGATCGGGCTTCGACACGATCTCCATCAGCGCGACGCCGGAGCGGTTGAGATCGACGAAGCTGTCGGTCGGCGACTGATCGTGCAGCGACTTGCCGGCGTCCTGTTCGAGATGCAGACGCTCGATGCCGACGGTGATCTGTTCCGTTGGCGTTACGTCCACGATCACTTCGCCTTCGCCGACGATCGGGCTCTTGTACTGGCTGATCTGATAACCCTGCGGCAGATCTGGATAGAAGTAGTTCTTGCGATCGAACACCGAGCGCAGATTGATCTGCGCGTTCAGCCCGAGGCCGGTGCGGATCGCCTGCGCGACGCATTCGCGGTTGATGACCGGCAGCATGCCCGGCATGGCGGCGTCGACGAGCGAGACGTGCCCGTTCTGCTCGCCGCCGAATTCGGTCGAAGCGCCGGAAAAGAGCTTCGACCTCGAATTCACCTGCGCGTGGATTTCCATGCCGACGACGATTTCCCAATCGCCGGTCGCGCCCTTGAGAAGCTTGGAGGGTTTGGCGTGTGTGTTCATGTCCGATCCGTCCGTATCTTGCGGCTGCCGCCGGCAGGGCCGTTCAGAGAAGGTTCGCGAGAGCTTGTGAGCTCTCCATCCTGCGGCGCGCGCTGCGCCGTGTTCCGCATCACCACCAGACTTGCGGAAGCTTGATGCGCCCCGCCGCCTGCTCGATCACCTCGGCGAGCGAGAAGAGAGTCTCTTCCTCGAAGGGGCGCCCGATCAATTGCAGGCCAAGCGGCAAGCCGTCCGACGAAAGACCCGCCGGCACCGCGAGGCCCGGCAATCCGGCCATGTTCACCGTCACGGTGAACACGTCGTTGAGATACATCTCGACCGGATCGGCAGAGCCCTTCTCGCCGATGCCGAACGCGGCAGACGGCGTCGCGGGCGTCAGGATCGCGTCGACGCCCTGCGCGTAAACTGTCTCAAAGTCACGCTTGATGAGCGTGCGGATCTTCTGCGCGCGAACGTAATAGGCGTCGTAATATCCGGCCGACAGCACGTAGGTGCCGATCATGATGCGGCGGCGCACCTCGCGGCCGAAGCCTTCGGCTCGCGTCTTCTGATACATGTCGGCAATGTCCTTGCCGGGCACGCGAAGCCCGTAACGGACGCCGTCGTAGCGCGCGAGGTTCGACGAAGCCTCCGCCGGCGCGACGATGTAATAGGCTGGCAACGCCGTCTTCGTGTGCGGCAGCGAGATGTCGACGATCTCCGCTCCCGCCGCCTTCAGCCATTCGATGCCCTGCTTCCACAGCGCGTCGATCTCGGCCGGCATGCCGTCGATGCGATATTCCTTCGGGATGCCGATCTTCTTGCCCTTGATCGAAGCCCCGACAGCCTTCTCGTAATCTGGCACGGGCGTATCGACGGAAGTGGTGTCCTTCGCGTCATGGCCGGCCATCGAGCGCAGCATGATGGCGCTGTCGCGCACAGTGCGGGCGATCGGACCCGCCTGATCGAGCGACGACGCGAAGGCCACGATGCCCCAGCGCGAACAGCGACCATAGGTCGGCTTGATGCCGACGGTACCGGTGAACGCAGCCGGCTGGCGGATCGAGCCTCCCGTGTCGGTTGCGGTCGCGCCGAGACAGAGACGCGCCGCAACGGCGGCGGCGGAACCGCCCGACGAACCGCCCGGCACCAGCAGTCCGCGCTTGTCGGATGCGAGTGCGGCGCGCGCCTTGTCTTCGCTCCAGTTCGGCGGCATCCACGGCGACGCAACGGGACCGTAGTATGATGTCTCGTTCGACGAGCCCATGGCGAACTCGTCCATGTTCAATTTGCCGAGCATCACCGCGCCGTCGCTCCAGAGCTGGGACGTCACGGTGGATTCGTAACGCGGCTTGAAGCCGTCGAGAATGTGGCTGCACGCCTGCGTGTGCACGCCTTCCGTTGCGTAAAGATCCTTGATGCCGAGCGGCACGCCCTCGAGTGGGCCGGCGGAGCCGGACGCGATACGTGCGTCGGACGCCTTCGCCATGTCGAGCGCGCGATCGGGCGTCTCGGTGACAAAACAATTGAGCGCGCGCGCCTTGTCGATCGCCCCGATGTAAGACTGAGTCAGTTCGACGGCGGAGAGCTTGCGGTCACGCAGCGCGTCGCGCGCTTCGGCGAGTGTCAGGTCGATTGGCTGGGTCATGTGTTCATCTGTCTGAATGCGAAGCCCTTGAGGGCGCGAAGGCGGGGCGCTTGCGGGCGGCGGTTATTCGACGACCTTGGGCACCATGAAGAAGTGGTCTTCGCTCACCGGCGCATTGGCCACGACGACGTCTGCGCCCGCGTGGTCGGTCACCACGTCGTCGCGCATCTTCATCTTCATCGGAATCACGGAGGTCATCGGTTCGACGCCGGTCACGTCGATGGCGTTCAGCTCTTCGACGAACGACAGGATGGCATTGATTTCCTCGGCGAGGTGCGGAACTTCCTCGTCCGTTACTGCGATGCGCGCCAGATGCGCGATGCGCCGGACCGTGGCCTGATCGACCGACATGCTGACTCCAGACTTTCGGGTTGAGCGTCGCCTATAGCATCGCGGCCAATATCGGCGCAATGCGGGGCCATTTCCAGCCGATGACACTGGCGCGGGCGCATGTTAACGCCGGTCATGGCCGCACACATCATCAGCCTCGAAGACCTTCATGGACGCCTCGCGCCGCACGCGCGGCTTATGGGCGTTGATCTGGGCACCAAGACGATAGGTCTGGCGCTGTCCGATATCGAGCGCCGCATCGCGACGCCGCTGGAGACGATCCGGCGCGTGAAATTCACGCAGGACGCCACGCGGATGATCGAGCTTGCGGCGAAATTCGAGATCGCCGCCTTCGTGGTCGGTCTGCCGCTGAACATGGACGGCAGCGAGGGTCCGCGCGTGCAATCGACGCGCGCCTTCCTCGCCAATCTGGCGAAGATGACCGATCTGCCGGCGGTGTTCTGGGACGAACGCCTGTCGACGGCCTTCGTGCAGCGCAGCCTAATCGAGCAAGACGCCTCGCGCGCCAAACGCGCCGAAGTTGTCGACCGCATGGCGGCCGCCTATATCCTGCAGGGCGCGCTCGATCGTCTCGCGCGCCTCGCGTCGCAATAGGCGCAACAGAAAAGGCCCTCCCGGTTTCCCGGAAGGGCCTTCGCCGAAAACAAGTTTGTTACTGGCCGACGTTCACCTGATTGGGGTAGCGGCGATCATAGCCGCGACGCCACTGGCCGTAGGGCGTGTTGTCATACTGCACGCGCGGCGGGGGAGCCTGATAGACGCGCTGCTGCGGAGCCCGATACACCGGCGCCGGCTGCTCGTAGTAATAGTCCGGCTGATAGGCCGGGGCGTAACGCGGACGATACACTGGCTGCGGATAGTATTCTTCCTGCCGGCGGCTGTTGGCGATCGCCGCGCCGATGCCGAGCGCCATGACGCCGAACATAGCCGCCGCAGCCGCATTGCCGCCGCCTCGCGCCACGCGGCGCGGCCCGCTTCTTCGGCACGTATTTTACGTCAGTGATCTGGCTCTGCAGGCCGAGGTCGCGAACGGGCGGAACCATGGTGGGTCCCGCGACGGCTTCCGCGCCCAGCGTGAAGGTCATGGCGACGCCCGCGACGGCGGCAACCACACGGCTCTTGCCCTGAAAAGTCATTTTGAAACCCTCCTGAAAGCCGCAGTCGAGGCTACGGACCGGGAAGCTCCAGATGGCCGCCTCCCTACTGATGACACCCTAAACCAGGCT
>CANJEY010000226.1 GCA_947472615.1 Beijerinckiaceae bacterium | reverse complement strand
GAACAGGTCCACCACGTCCTCGTTCAACATGCGGATGCAGCCGTAGGAAGCGGCAGTGCCTATCGACTTGCGCATCGACTGCGCGGTGCCGTGGATGGCGATTTCCTCGAGGTCCAGCGTCAAGGCGCGCTCGCCCATCGGGTTGCCGGGCGTGCCGCCGGGAATGAGGTCGGGCAGCTTCGGATTGTCCTTCTTGACCACCGCCGGCGGCATCCAGTCGGGGCGCACGAACTTGCCGCGGACATAGGCGGTGCCGGTCCAGGCCTTGCCGGCGCGGCCCACCGCGACCGGATACTTGATGGCGGTGTCTTCGCCGGTGATCAGGTAGAGACGCCTCTGGCTGAGGCTGATCACGATGGTGCCGGTCGAGTAGTTCTGGCCGAACGTGGTGGCCACCGGGCCGCGCATGGCCTTCTCGGTCGCGTCGTGCCGCGCGGTCTTCGCCTGCGCAGGCAGCGCCAGCGCCACGGCGACGCCCGTCGCGAGCGTCAGCAGTCTGACTGAATCGGCGCACGCGTGCATGGAAGGTTCTCCGGATTTCGATCAGCCTTGGCCCAGACCATCCATTAACCACTTCGGCGGGCGGGGTCTGCGTCGTGGATGCAACACCTTTAGAAAACGTTGTGGTTACCGAAGCGTTTACGTGCGCCGTCCGACGTGCTGAAAGGCCTGACAGGCTGCGGCGCAGCCGATAAAGTGATTGCGAAACGCCCGGAAGGAGCCGCCGATGTCGGAACAGATTTTCGTGAACTGCGACTGGCTGGAGGACAATCTTGAGGATCCGCGCCTCGCGGTGGTCGACGGGTCCTGGTATCTGCCGGCCATGAACCGCGACGCCGAAGCGGAGTTTCTCGCCGGCCACATTCCGGGCGCGGCGCGGTTCGATCTCGACGCGGTTTCCGACAAGTCCTCCGGTCTGCCCCACATGCTGCCCAGCGCCCGCGACTTCGCTGGCGCTGCGGGCAAGATGGGCATTTCCGAACGGATGACGGTCGTGGTCTACGACGGTGCCGGCCTGTTTTCGGCGGCGCGTGTACGCTGGACGTTTCTGGCCTTCGGGACAAAGGATGTGCGGATTCTCGAAGGCGGCCTGCCCGAATGGAAGAAGCAGGGTCGACGCCTCGAAACCGGCCCGTCGAAGCGGACGGCGAAACTGTTCAAGGCGACCTTCGACCCCTCAGTGGTGGCGAGCCGCGACGACGTGCGGCGCGCGTTGGAGGAAAAGTCCGCCGTGGTGCTCGACGCCCGCCCTGCGGCGCGCTTCCGGGGTGAGGCGGCGGAGCCGCGCCCGGGCCTGAAGTCCGGCCACATGCCGGGCGCTCGCAATCTGCCAGCCGACCTGCTGGTGCAAGATGGACGGTTTCCGTCTGCGCCGAGGCTCGCCGCCATCTACGAGGCGCATGGGGTCGACCGCACCTCGACCGTCATCACCACCTGCGGATCGGGCGTGACAGCTGCGATCCTGTCGCTTGGGCTCGAATATCTCGGCAAGCCCGCCAAGGCGCTCTACGACGGCTCGTGGTCGGAATGGGGCGGCCGCGACGACTGCCCGGTCGCGACCGGCGAGTGATCAGGCGCGCAGCGCCTCGACGCCCGGAAGGGCCTTGCCTTCCAGCCATTCGAGGAAGGCGCCGCCCGCCGTGGAAATATAGCTGAAGCGCTCGCCGACGCCGGCCTGATTGAGGGCCGACACAGTGTCGCCGCCGCCCGCAAGCGACATAAGCGCGCCGGCGTCCGTCAGGTCAGCAGCCTTGCGGGCCGCCGCATTGGTGGCGGCGTCGAACGGTTGCAACTCAAACGCCCCGAAGGGGCCGTTCCACACCAGCGTCTTCGCCTTTTCAAACAGGCGCTCGACCTCGACGACCGATTTCGGACCGGCGTCGAGGATCATTTCGTCGTCCGCCACATGATCGACGTCGACGACGCGGTTCGCCGCATGGGCCTTGAATTCCTTCGCCACGACGACGTCAACTGGCAGGCAGATGGTGCAGTTCGCGGCCTTGCCGGCTTCCAGAATAGAACGGGCGGTGTCGAGCATGTCCTTCTCGCACAGCGACTTGCCGACGTGCTTGCCTTGCGCGGCCAGAAACGTGTTGGCCATGCCGCCACCGATGATCAGGATATCGACCTTCTTGACGAGATTGCCGAGCAGTTCGAGCTTGGTCGACACTTTCGCGCCGCCCACGACTGCCGCGACGGGATGCTTGGGGCTTTCCAGCGCCGCCGAGATCGCCTCGATCTCCTGTTGCATGGTGCGCCCCGCATAGGCCGGCAGCTTGTGCGCCAAACCTTCGGTCGAAGCATGGGCGCGGTGCGCGGCCGAAAAGGCGTCATTCACGTAGACGTCGCCGAGCTTCGCGAGTTCGGCCACGAAGGCCGGATCGTTCTTCTCTTCGCCCTTGTGGAAGCGGGTGTTCTCCAGCAGCAGCACCGAGCCGGCCTTCATCGCCGCGATCGCCGAGGCGGCGACGTCGCCGATGCAATCGTCCGCGAACGCGACAGGCGCGCCCAGATGCGCCGACAAAGCGGCGGCGAGGGGTTGCAGCGAGTTCTCCTTGTCCGGCCCGCCCTTGGGACGGCCAAAATGCGCCAGCAGGATCACCTTCGCGCCCTTGCCGGAAATCTCCCGGATCGTCGGCAGGATGCTATCGATGCGCGTCGCGTCGGTGACGCGGCCGTTTTCCATCGGCACGTTGAGATCGACGCGCACCAGCACGCGCTTGCCGGCGAGATCGGCGGAATCGAGAGTTTTGAAGGCGGCCATGGCGAAATCCGTCGCAAGGTGTGAATCAGAAAAAAGCGCGCCGCATGCGACGCGCTTCAATGAGAAACGGTGCCCGTGAGCACCGCCTCGACGTCAAAATCAGAGCAGCTTCGACATCGCCACGGCGGTGTCAGACATGCGATTCGAGAAGCCCCATTCGTTGTCGTACCAGGACAGGATGCGCACGAAGTTGCCGTCGATCACCTTGGTCTGGTCCATGTGGAAAACCGACGAATGGCTGTCGTGGTTGAAGTCGATCGACACGTTGGACGACTTCGTGAAGCCGAGGATGCCCTTCAGTTCCTGCGTCGCAGCGCGTTCGATGGCGTCGTTGATTTCCTTGACGCTGGTCGCTCGCTTCGAGGTGAACTTGAGGTCGACGACCGAAACGTTCGGGGTCGGCACGCGGATAGCCGCGCCGTCGAGCTTGCCGTTCAGTTCGGGCAGCACGAGGCCGACGGCCTTGGCGGCGCCGGTCGAGGTCGGGATCATCGACAGCGCCGCAGCGCGGGCGCGATACAGATCCTTGTGCATCGTGTCGAGCGTCGGCTGGTCGCCGGTGTAAGAATGGATCGTGGTCATGAAGCCGTGCTGGATGCCGACGGTGTCGTTCAACACCTTGGCGACGGGCGACAGGCAGTTCGTCGTGCACGAAGCGTTCGAGACAACGAGGTGATCCTTCGACAGCTTGTCGTGGTTGACGCCGAACACAACGGTCAGATCAGCGTCGTCGCACGGGGCCGACACCAGCACGCGCTTGGCGCCGGCGGTGAGATGCGCCGAGGCGCTGGCCTTTGTGGTGAAGATGCCGGTGCATTCCAGCGCGATGTCGACGCCCAGCGCCTTATGCGGCAGCTCGGCCGGGTTGCGGATGGCGGTGACCTTGATCGGCCCGCGGCCCACGTCGATCGTGTCGCCGGCGACCTTCACTTCGCCGTTGAAGCGGCCATGGACGGAGTCGAATCGGAACAGGTGCGCGTTGGTCTCGACCGGGCCGAGATCATTGATGGCCACGACCTCGATATCCTTGCGGCCGGATTCCATTATGGCGCGCAGCACATTGCGGCCGATGCGTCCGAACCCGTTGATTGCAACCTTGACAGCCATTTTGTTTCCCTTGTGGTTTGTTGAATCACCAACGCGAAACTGAAAACTTGCCGCAGCCATACTCCGGCCGCTGCGCGATTCGTCGCGCCTGAATGAGGAGGGCGGGCCTCGTTTACCCGAGCCGCCTTAATAATCCCTCAGTAATTCGGCGCAGTCCGTCCCGGCGAACAGGCCGGTCTGGTCGCGACCGGCTCATTTTCAGCAAAATACCGGCTTTTTGGCGATCTTCACAACGATTTTCCCGCATCCGCATGACGCGGATGCGACGAAATGTCAGGTTTTATCAGCCAAGTCGCGACAGCACGGCCTGCTCGACAGCCGCCGACGTGATACCGAAATGCTCGTAGAGGTGGCCGAACGGCGCGCTGGCCCCGAACGAATCCATGCCGATGAAGATTCCGTCGGACCCGATGATGGCGTCCCAGCCCATGCGGATGCCGGCCTCGATGGCGATACGCACGGGCGCGTCGCCGATCACCTTCGCCTTTGTGGCGGCGTCCTGCTTCAGGAAGATGTCCATGCACGGAACCGAGACGACCCGGACCTGAACGCCCTTGGCGGCCAGCGCCTTCTGGGCCGTCATGGCCAGGCCGATTTCCGAGCCTGACGCGAAGATCGACGCCTGCGCCTTGCCCACGGCCGGGCTCAGTTCGTAAGCGCCCTGACGGCACAGGTTCGCGTCTTCGTACGTGAGGCGCACGGGCGGCACGTTCTGGCGCGTCAGGGCCAGAATCGCTGGGCTCTTGCGAGCCTCCAGCGCCAGTTGCCAGCATTCCATCGTCTCGGTCGGGTCGGCCGGACGGAATACCAGCAGGTTCGGGATCGCCCGCAGCGCCGCCAGATGTTCGACGGGCTGATGGGTCGGGCCGTCTTCGCCCAGACCGATCGAATCATGCGTCATCACTTCGATGTGGCGGACGCCCATGAGGGCCGCCAGACGCAGCGATGGCCGGCAATAATCGGTGAACACCATGAAAGTCGCGCCGGACGGAATCAGACCGCCGTGCAGCGACATGCCGTTGATGGCGGCTGCCATTCCGTGTTCGCGAATGCCCCAGTGGACGAAGCGGCCAGCGTAATTGCCGGGCGAAATCGCCGGCGTCGAGGCCACCTTGTTGTTGTTGGAGCCGGTGAGATCGGCAGAGCCGGTGATCAGTTCCGGCACCACCGGGCAGATGACCTTCAGGCATTCCTCGGAAGCCTTGCGGGTCGCCATCTCCTTCGGCTCGTCGACTTGCGCCTTCTTGAAGTGGTTGACGACGGCCTTCAGCGAGAATGGCAGGTCGCCGGTCAGGCGGCGCTCGAACTCGAATTTCTTGAATTCGTCCATCCTGGCGACGCGGGCGGTCCAGTCCGCATGCGCCCTCTGGCCGCGCGAACCGGCCTCGCGCCAGGCGGCCAGAATGTCGGCCGGGATCACGAACGGCTCGGCCGTCCAGCCCCAAGCCTTGCGGCAGCCCTCGATCTCGTCCTTTCCGAGCGGCTCGCCATGCGCCTTGGCGGTGCCGGCGCGCGTCGGGGCGCCGTAACCGATCACGGTCTTGCAGGCGATCAGGCTCGGTCTGTCGGATTGCTTCGCAGCCTCGATGGCCTTCAGGATCGAGTCCGGATCATGGCCATCGATGCGGCAGGCGGCCCAGCCGGCAGCCTCGAAGCGCTTCAGCTGATCGACCGAATCGGCGATCGATAGCGGACCATCAATGGAAATGCCGTTGTCGTCGAACAGGACGATCAGGCGGTTCAGTTTCAGATGGCCGGCGATCGCAATCGATTCCTGCGAAATGCCTTCCATCAGGTCGCCATCGGAAGCGAGCACAAAGGTGTGGTGATCGACCACGTCGCCGAATTCGGCGTTCAGCATGCGTTCGGCCAGCGCCATGCCTACGGCGGTGGCGATGCCCTGCCCCAGCGGCCCGGTCGTGGTCTCGACGCCCTTGGTGTGATGCACCTCGGGGTGGCCGGGCGTCTTCGAGCCCATCTGGCGGAAGTTCTTGATTTCGTCGATCGTCATCTCCGGCTCGCCGGCCAGATGCAGCAGCGCATACAGCAGCATCGAGCCGTGGCCGGCCGACAGCACGAACCGATCGCGATCCGGCCAGGCGGTGTCGGCGATGTCGTACTTCAGGACTTTCGTGAACAGCACGGTGGCGATGTCGGCGGCGCCTAGCGGCAGGCCCGGATGCCCCGAGTTCGCCTTCTGCACCGCATCCATGGCGAGCGCGCGGACCGCATTGGCCATGGCGGCGTGCGAAACGGACATTTCGGTTTCCTTTCCGGGACTTGAGCGCGGCTCGCGAGAAGGTCGGCCCGGCGCGCGGGTTTGATAACACCCGCATCAACCGCAATCAACGAAACAAGCCCCATAAAGGGCGGCTGACCACAGGCATTCCGTCAGGAAGCTGTGCGTCGCCCGAACTGGCGCGTTGACCCGCCGTGGCCTATCGTTCCAAATGGTTGCGTCGCTTTCCGCACGCAAGGTCTCAATGTCGCTCCCGCCGCGCCTCGACGCAGCGCTTCAGCGCCTCGCATCCGCGCTCGACCAGCTCGAGGCGGCATCGGAGCGGCGCGCCAAGGCCGATGCCGCGCGCGGCGACCTCGAGGAAGAGCTGAACGTCATGCAGGACGACCGCTCGCGGCTGGCGGTGGAGCTCGACGCGGCGCTGGCCCGCAACCGTAGCCTGACGCTCGCCAATTCCGAGGTTCAGAAGCGCCTCGAACAGGTCGGCGAGGTCATCTCGGGCTTGCTGCCCGAAGCCGACGGCGGAGAGGCCTGATGGCGCACGTCAACGTCACCATCGGCGGCCGTCCCTACCGTATGGCCTGCGACGACGGACAGGAAGAACACCTGAAGGGGCTGGCGGCGGCGGTCGATTCCCGCATCGCCGAGATGCGGACCAATTTCGGCGAGATCGGCGACCAACGCCTGACGGTGATGGCCTCGATCAGCATTCTCGACGAAGCGTCCGACCTGCGCCAGAAGATCGCCGCGCTGGAGGCCGACGTTGCGGCGCTCAAGGCCGAAAAGGCCAGCGTCGAAACCACAGGCGCCAGCTGGGCGCAATCGCTAGCCGACGCGCTCGACGATTCCGCCGGCCGCATCGAACGGCTGGCGAAGCAGATCGCGGCAACGAAATAGAACTCGTGCTAACCTGCCGTCAAAACACGCGGCGGGAGGACGAGGTGCGGATTTCCAGACGGACAGGTTTGTGCACGGCGGCGCTGCTCTCGGGGTTCGCGGCCTCATCGGTGCGAGCCGAGGACGAGGCGCTCATCGCCGCAGCGCGGCGCGACGGAACCCTCAACTGGTACACGACGCAGATCGTCGACCAGATCGCTGCGCCCGCAGCCGCCGCGTTCGAG
>CANJEY010000225.1 GCA_947472615.1 Beijerinckiaceae bacterium | reverse complement strand
TGTGGGCGTCCGAAAAGGGGCCATACGCCTTCGTGCATACGCCCTTTGTGGACTCGGCCTATTACTACAATCCCGGCGTCGTGAAGGGCCTGACGATCGATACGTTCGACAAATTGCTCGATCCGCGCCTGAAGGGACAGATCGTCATCCGCAATCCGGCGCAGGCCAATGTCGGAAGCTTCGCGCTGTCCGGCATGTTGCGGCAGAAGGGCCCGGAGTTCGTGACGAAACTGCTGGGCGACATGGACGCACAGTTTCTCGACAATCCGCGACAGATTTCCGATGCGGTGATCCGGGGCGACAAGGCGCTCGCCATCGGCGGCAACGGCGACAATTTCACCCAGTGCTACAGCGCCGGCGGTTGCAAGAACATCGTCCGACTGCCGTTTTCAGGCTATGCGGGCGCGCGTGGCGTTTCGGTGTTCAAGAACGCGCCGCACAAGGATGCCGCGAAGGTCTTCGTCAACTGGCTGCTCAGCAAGGAGGGGCAGGAAGCCTATGTGCGCATCTTCTCGCCGCTCAACACGGTCGGAGGCTTCAGCCTGCGCAAGGACGTCAAGCCCGATCCCAAACACCTCGCATCGGTGCCGGACTACGACCATCTCGACGAATACGCCATCATGGGCACAGACAACGGATCGAAATATCTCAATCAGGTGATCTCGATCTACAAGAAGATCCGGGACCGGTGAGCGTTGATTTGCGATGGGATCGGCCGACACGTCTGACCGAAAGCTGATCCCATGACCTTCCCCATCGGCCCGATCGTGGATGCGACCGCCGCGCGGCGTCCCGAGCGCGTGACGCTGCAGGGCCGTTTCGCCACCCTCGTTCCGCTCGCGCCCGAACACGCCGAGGACATCTACGCGCCCGCGCATGGCCCCGAGCGCGAGGCGCTCTGGGCCTATATGGGCGACGGCCCGTTCGGCTGCCTCGACGATTTCCGCGCCTCGATCGCCGCCAAGGCGACTGCGACGGACGCAGTCTTCTATGCGGTGACGGCGCCCGGCGGGACGACGCTCGGCTATCTGTCGTTGATGCGGATCGATCAGCCGAACCGCGTCATCGAGATCGGCAACATTCTCTACACGCCGCCGCTGCAACGCACGCCCGCCGCGACGGAAGCGATCTACCTCGCAGCGAAATACGTGTTTGAAGACCTCGGCTACCGGCGCTTCGAGTGGAAATGCAACAATCTGAACGCGCCGTCCAAGCGCGCCGCCGTACGCTTCGGGTTCGCGTTCGAGGGCCTTTTTCGCCAGCACATGATCATCAAGGGCCGCAATCGCGACACTGCCTGGTACGCGATGCTGGATGGCGACTGGCCGGCCCGAAAGGCCGCGTTCGAGCGCTGGCTCGCGCCCGGCAATTTCGACGCGGCCGGCAAGCAGAAAGTCTCGCTGTCGAGCCTCGACGATACGGCTGGCGGCTGACTAACGGCTGACCCTCTCGGCGATCTCCCGCGCCCGCGCCAGCAGCGTGTCAGAGTACGACGCCGCGAACATGCCCTGCAGCTTGTCGCCGGGCAGCGGATCGAGATCGAGTTGCAGCTTCGCGGCGTCGGCCCGCAGATCCGTATCGTTGATCGCCTTCCAGAACGCCGCCCGCAATTCGGCGACGCGCTCCGCCGGAACGCCGGGCGGGGCCAGCATGGAGCGGCCGATCAGCGACGGCGCAGAAAAGATTTCCAGCGTCTTGCGGGCGTCCTCGTTGGGGGCGAGGTCGATCATGCGCGGCACGTCCGGCACGCCGGGGTCTTTCTCGATGCCGGTCTGCAGGATCGGCGTAACGAATTTCTTTTCCAGCCATTCAGGCTGCTCGGCGCGCAGCAGCGACCACGGCACGCTGAGCCCCTCGATCTCGCCGCGTTCCATGGCGATGCGCGACGCCGCCGCGCCCTCGTAGCCGGTAATCATCCGAAACTTGGTCCCGACCAGCGCATTCATGGCCGACCAGTTAAGCCGCGAGGCGGAACCCGTCGCGCCGACGATCATGCCGGGCGACACCAGATCCTGAGCCTTCTTCACCGGCGACGTATGCCAGGCGATGAGCACCGCGCTGTTGCTCATCATGCGGCCGATCCAGTTGAACTTCGGAATATCGGCCTGCAGGCCCGCGACGCCGAGCAGCTGGTTCAGGTAGGCCGCCTGATCGATCATGCCCAGCGTCGTGCCGTCCTTCGGCGACGTCGTGTAGAGCGTGTTGGCGGCCCGCACGCCGCCCGCGCCCGGCATGTTCTGCACCACCATGGAGGGAGCGCCAGCCAGATAGCGGGGCAGGTAGCGCGCCACGAGTCGCCCATAGGTGTCGAAACCGCCCGATGCATTGTTGCCGATGATCAGGCTCACGACCTTGCCCTTGTAGAAGGGCTCCTGCGCGGCCGCCGGCGTCGCCAGCGCGATGAAAACGGCGGCCAGCCCCAGCCAGCGGCGCGGAAATGCAGTCATGGATTTTCCTCCCGGCCGCAGAATAGGCGGGTTCGGCCGTCGTGCGAAGCCGATTCCGGGTTGATCGTGGCTGCGAAATGCGGCATAGGAGCGCCACGTCGCGCAAGCCCGGCTTGCGCCCCAACATTTTGAGTGCGGGAAAACCGATGAAAGTCCGTAATTCGCTGAAGTCGCTGCGCAACCGTCACCGCGACAACCAGCTCGTTCGCCGCAAGGGCCGCGTCTACATCATCAACAAGACCCAGAAGCGTTTCAAGGCCCGTCAGGGCTGATTTCGAAGCGTTTTCGGTTCGACCGGAACCCCGGCTGCCTGGCCGGGGTTTTTCGTTGTGCGCCGCACGAACAGTTGAAGATCGCGGCCTTTGACGCCGCGCCGGCTCCGCCCTAGACTTCCCTCATGCGATCCTTGGGCGAGATTCTGGGACGAATGATTTTGGCGGCCGGCCTCGGCTGCTCCATCGCCATTGCGGAAGCCTGGGCGGCCGGCGAAGACGCCGTTCCGGTCCCGCCGCGCCGTGGCGACATGCTTGAAATTCCGGGCCTTCCGCCGATTCCGATGCCGCCCGGCGCGCAGGTGTTCGGCCCCCGCGGCCAGTCCGGAGAGGCGCAGGCCGACCCGAAGGCCGCACCCCGCACGCCCGCTCCCACCCGGCCCGCCACCAAGGAGGCCGAGGTCAAGAAGGAGCCGCAGGTCAAGCGCTCTGACCTGAACATCGCCGCGACGCGTAATAAATTTCTCGACGAACTTTTCCAGCGCCTCGGCAAATCGGCCGACGAGGACGAGGCCAAGGGCATCGCGGGCGCGATCGAGCGCGTCTGGCTACGCTCGGGCTCCGACACCGCCGACCTGCTGATGAACCGCGCCATGACGGCCTTCCAGACGAAGGATTATCCGCTGGCGACCGAGCTGCTCGACAAGGTCGTGGTGCTCGATCCCGAATGGGCGGAAGCGTGGAACAAGCGCGCCACCGTCAAGTATTTCACCGACGATTACGCCGGCGCCATGGCCGACATCGGCGAAGTGCTGAAGCTGGAGCCGCGCCATTTCGGCGCGCTGAGCGGCATGGGCTTTATCCTGCAGCGCACCGGCCTTGAGCGCCGCGCCCTGGAAGTGTTCCGCAAGACGCTGGAAATCTATCCCAAGCTCGACGACGTGCGGAAGATCGTCGACAAGATCTCGATCGAGATCGAAGGCCGCGACATCTGAACAAGGTGCATCCGTTCCGGGTTGAGACCCGTATTGGCCGCATGGCCATTGCGGTTTTTAAGACGGGATGCGCGCATTGCTCAGGATGATCGGCCTCACGCTGCTTCTCGTCATCGTCGGACTGGCGGCTTTCACCCAATGGAAAGCGGCCGACATCGCCGCGCGGTTTCCGCCGCAGGGGCGGTTCGTCGACGTGGACGGCGGCCGGCTGCATTATACCGAGCGCGCCGCCATCGGAACCGAGCGGGCCGTCGTGGTGCTGCTGCATGGGGCGAGCGGCAGTCAGGCCGACATCATGCTGCCACTGGGCGACCGGCTCGCCCAAGCCGGCTTCCGCGTACTGGCGTTCGACCGGCCGGGCCACGGCTGGAGCGATCGTCCGGGTGGGCGCGCCGACGCCTCGCCCCGGCGGCAGGCTCAGTTGATCGCGCAGGCCGCCCACAATCTGGGCGTTTCACGGGCCATCGTGGCGGGCCATTCCATGGCGGGCGCGGCGGCCACGAACCTCGCCATCGAGCACGAGGATTTCACCGCCGGCCTCGTGCTGATTGCGCCCGCGACCCATCCGTGGCCGGGCGGCATCGTCTGGTATTATTCGCTCGCCGCGACGCCGGTGATCGGCGATATCTTCACGCATCTGTTCACGCTGCCGGCCGGGCTCGCGAGTCTGGAAAGCGGTCTGCAATCGGTGTTTGCGCCGAATCCGTCCGCGCCGGATTATTTCAACCGCACCGGCGGCGCGCTGCTGCTGCGCCCATCCGAATTCACCGCCAACGCGCAGGATGTGGCGGCGCTCGAAGCCTTCGTGACCGTGCAGGCGCCGCGCCTCAAAGAGATAGAAGCCCCGACCGCCATCGTCACCGGCGATTCCGACGCCATCGTGCTGACCCGCATCCATTCCTACGGCAGCGCCCGCGACATTCCGGGCGCGACCCTCAGGGTGCTGCCGGGCGTGGGGCATTCGCCGCACTGGGTTCATCCCGAGGTGGTGGTGGAGGCGGTGGAGCTGGTGGCGGAGCGGGCCGCTGCGAAGTCGCCCGGCCTCGTCTACCGCTGATCTCGCAGGCGCAGCGTTACTTCAGAGCCAGCACGACCGGACCCGACACAGGGTCAGTGACCCCCAGACCGTTTCCCAGATCCTCCAGCGTATCGCGGAAGGAATTGAGGGTTTCGATCATCACGGAGCGGGCGGCCGCCATGGCTTCCATGCTCTCCCATTCCGCGATGATGCAATATCGGCTCTCGCCCGTCTTGATGATGTTGGCGCGAACGAGGCCGGGCCAGCGGCCATCGACCTTACGGTGGGCGTCGAGAAACTCGTCCTCACGACCGGACTTGATATGAAAACGAACAGCGTTGAATGCAGTCATTTGCGCCTCCCGACACAATGATGAGACTTGCATTTTGGAACTTGATGCGAACCGCGCCATAAGGGTTGCACAGGAGGCGCGTGTTCTGCAACGGATAGTGTTGCATGGTGCCATTGGCTTAAGCCTGAGAGTTTCAGGGCCACAGTTGCCGCTCACTGAACCTCAGTGCGCAGTGCGGACTAACGCAGCAGCGAGCATGGTGCGCGACTCCTTCTCCCGCTCGCGGGAGAAGGTGGCATGCGGAGCATGACGGATGAGGGCTTTTGCAAAAAGCTCCGAATTCACAGGCCTCACTGCACGCAGCGCCCGAAGCCCTCATCCGGCCTTCGGCCACCTTCTCCCGCGAGCGGGAGAAGGACGACTCAGCTGGCCAACCGCCCCTACTTCTCGCTCCCCGAAAACGCGATCCGCAGCATATTCGTTGCGCCCGGCGTTCCGAACGGCACGCCCGCGACGATGATGACGCGGTCGCCTTCGCGCGAGAAGCCTTCGCGGTTGGAGAACTTGCAGCCGCGGCTCGCCATGTCGCCGATGTCGTGAGCGTCCTTTGTGACAACGGCGTGAACGCCCCAGACGATCGACAGCCGCCGCGCCGTGTTGATCTTCGGCGTCAGCGCCAGAATCGGCGGCGAGGGCCGTTCGCGCGCGATGCGGAACGCCGTCGAGCCAGATGACGTCCAGGCGATGATGGCCTTGAGGTCGAGCGTCTCGGCGACGTCGCGGGCCGCAACCGCGATGGCGTCGGCGCCGGTCGCCTCAGGGGCGGCGCGCTGCGCCGTGATGATGGAGGTGAACAGCGGATCGCGCTCCACCTCCTCGGCGATGCGGTTCATCATCGCCACCGATTCCACCGGATATTTGCCGGCGGCGCTTTCGGCCGACAGCATGACCGCATCCGCGCCCTCGAACACGGCCGTCGCCACGTCGGAGACTTCGGCGCGCGTCGGCACCGGGGCGGTGATCATGCTCTCGAGCATCTGGGTCGCCACCACCACGGGCTTGCCGTGGCGGCGCGCCATGCGGGTGATGCGCTTCTGCAGGCCCGGCACCTTTTCGATCGGCATTTCGACGCCGAGATCGCCGCGCGCGACCATAAGGGCGTCGGAAATCTCGATGATCTCGTCGAGGCGCGCGATGGCCTGCGGCTTCTCGATCTTGGCCAGCACGAGGGCGCGGCCGCGCGCGGTCTTCTTCACATCCGCGATATCCTCGGGCCGCTGCACGAACGACACCGCGATCCAGTCGACGCCGATGTTCAGCGCCGCCTCCAGATCGGAGCGGTCCTTTTCGGTCATGGCCGACACCGGAATGTCGGTGTCTGGCAGGCTGACGCCCTTGCGGTTGGAGATCACGCCCGCGACGTCGACCATGCAGGTCGCGCGCTCCGGCGTCGCCTCGATCACATGCAGGGCGATCTTGCCGTCGTCGATCAGGATCGTGTGGCCGGGGCCAAGCGCCTGCAGGATTTCGGGATGCGGGAGGTACACGCGCGTGGCGTCGCCCGGCGTCTTGTCCGAATCCAGCACGAAGGTCTGGCCCTTTTCGAGCTGGGCCGATTTCTGGGCGAATTCGCCGACGCGCAGCTTCGGCCCCTGAAGATCGACCAGAATCCCGATCGGCCGGCCTTCTGTCTTCTCGATGCCGCGAATCATCTCCACCCGCTCGCGCAGGTCGGCGTGCGAGCCGTGGCTCATGTTGATGCGGAAGACGTCGACCCCGACCTGAAACAGCTTCCGGATCGTCTCGACGTCCTGCGAGGCCGGCCCGAGGGTCGCGACAATCTTGACGCGGCGCAATCGTCTCATCTGCGTCCTTTCGGGTCCGTCAGCGGACCTGCGGCTGGTTCGCGTCGGTCAACTGGACGGTCCAGTTCTTCGCGTCCTTGCCGGTGTCGATTTCAAAAAATCCCGTGCGGTCATAGCCGCGCACAAGGCAATTCTCGCGCCCCTCGATGCGGAACTCGCGATCGCGCGTGCACATGTAGGCTTTGCCACGCCATTCGCCGCCGCGCTCGTCCATGGCGTAAACATAGTAAAATTGCGCCGCCAGCGGTCCGCGCAGCAGCGTCTCGCAGGCGCCGGTCTTCAGGTTCCACCAGCCTTCCGTCACCCAGGTCTGCCCGTCCGTATAGGACAGGGAGACGCTGACGCGGGTTGCGGCGTTGTTGCAAAGGCGGAAATCGGCCCGCGCCTCGTCCGGCGCCGCCGCCAGCGCCAGAAGCACGGCCGGAAGGAGA
>CANJEY010000224.1 GCA_947472615.1 Beijerinckiaceae bacterium | reverse complement strand
GGTGTTCTCGGCCTTCCTGTCGTCGTTCCGCGACCTGCCGGAACTGATGCAACTGAACCGGACGTTTCAGTCCTCAGCTCGCGCCAATGCGGGACCGATCCCGCTCGACGCGATCTCCTGTTCGCCCGAGGAGACGCCGCCCGACATCGTGTTCTTCCTGAACGAATCCGCGATGCCTCCCGGCGTCTATCCGAACCTCGTCTATCCGAAGGAACTTGATCCCTTCTTCGCCTCGTTCGACGGCAAGGCTCATGCGCTGCGCGTCGAGACGTTCGGCGGCGGCACGTGGCTGTCGGATTTCTCGGCGCTGACGGGCCTCTCGACCAACACGTTCGGCAGCCTGCGCAATTTCGCCACGCAGATCATGACAGGGCGGCTGCGCCATTCTCTGCCGCAATATCTGAAGGCCTGCGGTTACGAGACCACGATCGTCTATCCGGCGGGCGGCGATTTCGCGGGCACGAACCGCTTCTATCAGGCGATCGGATTCGACCACGTGATCGACCGCAAGGTGCATCGCGCGCCCGACGATCGCCAACGCGACGCCTTCTATTACGATCAGGTGGCGCAGGCGATCGGGCGCGCTGCAACCACCTCCACCGGCAAGCGCAAGCCACAGTTCGTGGCGGCATCCAGCATGTCGACGCACATGCCGTGGGATTTCCGCTTCGCGCCGGACGCGGTGAAAGGCGGCGAAGGACTGCGCTGGAACGGCGACAAGGAATTCGACGAATATCTGTGGCGTCTGGTGCTGGCGAAGCGCGACCGTGACGCGTTCCGGGCGGGGCTGGCGAAGACCTACCCTAGGCAGCCTTTCCTGTTCGTCAGTTATGGCGACCATCAGCCGGCGCTGTCGAAAATCCCCGTCGATGACCCGATGGGAATCGCGTCCGGCGGCACATCGTGGCAGCTCGATCCGCGCGCCAAGGCGTTCCAGACCTATTATTCGGTCGACGCGCTGAACTTCACCCCAAAAGCCTCGCTACCGGATTTTCCGGTCGTGGAAATTCCCAATCTGGCGACGATCGCCGTGCAGGCCGCCGGCCTGCCGCTCGATCCGGTCTTTCGCCGCCGCGTGCAGCTGATGAAGTCCTGCGAAGGCGCGTTCGGCTCCTGCGCCGACAGGGGCGCGCTGATGACGTTTCAGCACTGGCTGGCCGACGCCGGATGGGTGACGGCCGCCAACTGATTGTGCAGCGCACAACAGAATTAACAATAAAGTCAATCACAAACGCCTGCGACCGACGGGCGCAGCCGCGGTCGCGCGCCTAAGACTGCCTCCCCGCCGCCGCTTCGTGAGCGGACCAGAGAGAATGTGGCTCTCTATCAATTTGTGGAGGACACCTTGCCTCACCACGGCGGCCACTTGATCGGATAGATCCACGTCAGCGCCTCGGCGATCAACCCACATAATGGGGGCAGGATCAAACACGAGATCAAGCGCGTGGCGCTGAACTGCCAGCCCATCAGGGTGATCTCGTAGATCAGCACGCGATGCAGCGCCAGCACCGACCACGCCGTGACGAAGGCGCAGATCTGCGGAAAGCCGGCGCCCGCCTGCACGAACACCACCACGACGGGAAACGACACCATCGGCCCCGACGGGATGAAGCCGCCGACCGCCGAGGCGATCATGATGCCGACGAGACCGCTTTCCGGACCGATGAAGCGCGCCACCGGCTCGCCCGGCATCAGGCGGCCGATGAACCCGGCGCTGAGCAGCGCAAGGCCGACGCGCGGCAGGACTTCGATGAAACGCTCGACCGTCAACTTGACGCCCAGCCGCGCCGAGCCATCGCGCCGCCGCGCGGCGATTGCCATCAGCACCAGCGCGATTCCGAAGATGATGAGCGTGCCATCCGCCGCGCTACTCGTCACGGCTGCTTTTTCCGCACGAACGCAATCGGCAGTAGGCTGGAGATGCCGGCCGCCACGAAGGCCAGCGGCAGCGACGCCAGTTCGCGCATCAGCGCAAATTCAACGCCCAGCAGCGGGATTTCCCACACGAGAATACGCTGAAATCCGAGCGTCGACCAAGCCGTCAGATAGGCGATCAGCGCGGCGCGGCCGGAGCCCGCCTGATACAGGGCCGCGACGATCGGAAACGACGTCATCGGCCCGCCCGGCGTCACGAGGCCGACGCCGGTGGCGAGCGCGACGCCCTGCACGCCGGATTTGTCGCCTAGATACCGGGCGACCATGTCGCGCGGCACGAGGATCTGGATATAGGCGGCCAGCAGCAGCGCGCCGCCCATCTTGGGCGCGACCTGTAGGAAGTTCTGCGCATCGCTGTAGAAACTCTCGTAGAACGCCTCGGGGCCGAGGAACACGTAGCAGGCGACGCCGCTGACCAGCGTCATTCCCAGCAGCGCGAAGAAAGTACGGTCGAAGAAGGCGTAGGCCCGAAATCTGCTCACCTGCGATCCGCCCCCGCGATTCAGTCGCCAAAAAAGAAAGCGGCGTCGCCGCCGCTTCCGCTGTCGGATTTAACCATCTGGCGGGCAAGGCCCGCAAGCGGTCAGGCGCGCAGAGCGGTCAGCATGACCTCGATGTAGTCGACGCCGTGGGCGACGACGAGCATGCGGGTGTGCGGCCGCAAATGCTTCAGCGAGACCTCCGTCTCGGCCTCGCTCGTGCCGTCCTGCGGCACCACGAGACCCAGCAGCGACTTGTGGAACATCTGGCAAGCGTCGGAGATCACCGTGACGGCGCGGGCGTCCTCGCCCGCCGCCGTGATGACCACGACGAAGTCGGATTTCTCGACTTCCGTCACCAGATCCTGCGTCCGGCCAGCGAGGTCGCCGAGCCACGCCTTGAGGGCTTCGCCCTCGCCGCTGCCCGGCGCCTTGTCGCTGGTGAAAGAGAGCGACGTGAAGAATTCCGCGCCGTGCCAGGCCTTCTTCGCGAGTTGGTCGACCATCGCGGCGCTCGGCTTGTCGAGTGCGATGATCTTGACGGCCCTCTGCCTGGAATTCGGTTCCTGAATGCGAAAGCTCAGTTCCTGAGCCGTCGTCATACGTGCGGATTCTGTCAGCATGCGCTCACTCCTTGGTGGCGTCCGGTCAGACCGTGGTCTGCCTGACGCCCTTCTTGGCGATCAGCGCCTCCTTGGCGCCTTCCTTGTACGGAACGTTACGCTTCAATAGTAGCGCGGCCTGCCGCACCTTTTGATGAGCTGTATCAACTCCGGGGGGAATTGTTCCCTTTTCGGCGAGCGCCTTGGCGGCGCGCATCAGGCGATGACGCGCCATGATAATGCCGTTGTCGGTGCCGACGAGGTTCTCCTTGGTGCGATCGCAGATCGGACCCATGCTCTCCTGCAGCGACGCGTCCTGCATGCCGATGCCCTCGACGCCGCTGAACGTGCGGCCGGCCTTCTGGGCGGCGCGGTCCATCAGGTAGTCGTTGTCCTTGTTGGCCAGCGGACGATAGGTGCCGGGCACGTAACGCACGTGCACGCCCTTGCCGGCCTTCATGGCGTCGACTTCGCCCTCCGTCAGCGGACGGGTCGGGTGATAGTCGTAGGACCAAGCCCAGCAGCTCTCGTCGTCGATCGGAACCCAGAAGTGGCCGTGCAGCGGGTGATCGCCACGCGGCGGCACGCCGGTGTAGCAGGGCATCACGTAGGGTGTGATGCGCCAGTAGTACTGGTCGTCCTCGGCGTTGCGGCGGGCGCCGATCAGAAGGCCGCCGTCGGTCTCGACAACTTCGAACACAGGCGAGAGATCGCCGAGGTTGTACTTGTTGCCGGCCGCGCCCTTGAACAGCGGATCGTTGGCGAGATCGCCGCGATGCAGGAACGAAACGTGGCTCGAATCGATGCCGCCTTCCATCGCCTGCAGCCAGTTGCACTCCTGGAAACGCTTGCTGGAGAACGTCTGGTTCAGCGGCACGGTGGCGAATTCGAACTCGGGCATCGCGGGCTGCTTTTCGGGCGGGCCCATGTAGGTCCACAACACGCCGCCGAGTTCGACGAGCGGATAGGACTTCAGCTTGATCTTTTTGGCGTAGCCGCTTTCAGCGGGCTCGGACGGGACGTCGACGCACTGGCCGGTCACGTCGAACTTCCAGCCGTGATAGGGGCAGCGCAGGCCGCATTCCTCGTTGCGGCCGAACCACAGCGACGGGCCGCGGTGGGCGCAGAACTCGTCGATCAGGCCGAGACGACCCTCGGTATCGCGGAACGCGATCAGGCGCTCCGACAGAAGCTTGACCCGGACGGGCGGGCAATCCGGCTCAGGCAGTTCCTCAGCCAGCAACGCCGGCATCCAGTAGCAACGGAAGAGGTTGCCCATGGGGGTGCCGGGACCGGTCTGGCACAGATAATCGTTTTGCTCTTTTTTCAGCATCATGAACTCCCGATGGCGCCCCGTGACCGCTGGCCGCAGGCTCATCCACATATGGTGGAGGACTGCGACATTGACCACGGCCGGGACACTTGCTATTAGCCGGTCGGTTCCTACATGCGGAACGCTGTTCCTCATCCGGCGTGGGAGCTGTTATAGTATGAATCCGAGGAACGTCAACGAGGAGTGGGGCTGAATGAGCGGCCAGAAAATTGAACTGTGCAAGACCTCCGACGTCGACGAGGGCACAGCCATCAAGGTCGAGAAAGGTGATCTCGCCCTGGCCGTTTTCAATCTGAACGGCGCCTTCTACGTGATGGACGACATCTGCTCGCACGGCCCCGGCTCGCTGTCGGAAGGCCCCATTCACGGCGACGTGGTGGAATGCGATTTCCACAACGGCTCCTTCAACATCAAGACCGGCGAAGTCGTCGATCCGCCGTGCATGATTCCGATGAAAACCTATCAGGTCAGCATCGAGGGCGACGCGGTTTTCATCGAGGTCTGATCAACGCTGCGGAGGCGGCGCAAGCGCCATGGAGACCGGAGTTCACAGCAAGGCCGAACGACCCGACCCCAAGGTCGGCGGCGGCGCTGCGACGGTCGCGAACGGCCCGCGCAAACGCGCTGCGCCGCAACGCCTGTCCTCTGTGGCGATGGCGGTCCGCCTGCTGAAGACGTTCTCCGAAGGCGAGGCCGAGATCGGCGTCACCAGTCTGGCGAAGCGGCTCGGCGTCGCCAAGAGCACCGTCTATCGCCTTGCCTCGACGCTGGTGTCGGAAGGCATGCTCGAACAGAATCGCGAGAACGAGAAATACCGCCTCGGCATCGCGCTGTTCGGCCTCGGCGCGCTCGTGCGCCAACGCATGAACGTCTCGACCGAGGCGCGTCCGTTCCTGTTCGAACTGCGCGAAGCCACCAACGAGACGGTGCATCTGGCGATCCTCGAACGCACCGAAATCATGTACGTGCTCAACCTCGAGAGCAATCACGCGATCCGCATGCGGGCGGATCTGGGCTCGCGCAAGCCGGCGTTCTGCACCGCCGAGGGCCGGGCGATTCTGGCGTTCCAGACGCCCGCTTTCATCGAGGAAATCTTCGCGCTCGGCTTCGAGCCGCGCACAATCAAGACTGACACCGATCCAGCCCACATCCGCGCCGCGCTGGAACAGGTGCGGCGCGACGGATACGCCCGCGAAGACGAGCAATGCGAACTCGGCATGCGCTCGATCGCTGCGCCGATCCGCAACGACACGGGCCGCGTGGTGGCGGCGGTCGGCATCGCCGGTCCACTGCAACGCCTGCCCGACGAGACGATCGCGGGGTTCGCGCCGCTCGTGATCAATTCCGCCAACATCATTTCCGCGCGCCTCGGCTACAAGTCCGTGGCGAATCTCTGATCCCCTGCCCTCAACGACAAGCGAGCCATGCCGCACATCACCATTCCGGCCACCAACACGACGTTCGACTGCAACGACGACACGATCATGCGCGCCGCCGCGCGCAATGGTCTCGGCTTCCCATACGAGTGCAATGTTGGCTCCTGCGGCAATTGCAAGTTCGAACTGCTGGAAGGCGAAGTCGAACATCTGCGCAAGGACCCGCCGGGCTGGAGCGAGCGTGACCTGCAGCGCAAACGCTATCTCGGCTGTCAGGCGAAGCCGCTGACCGATTGCAAGATCAAGCTGAACCTGCGCGATCATTACAAGAGCCACTACCTGCCGAAGAAGACTGTCGGCACGCTCGCAGCGATCGAGGACATAACCCACGACATCCGCGAGTTCCGCTTCAAACTCGCGACGCCCAATCCGTTCCTGCCCGGCCAGTACGGGCTGATTGCCGCGCACGGCGTTGAGGGTGCGCGCGCCTATTCGATGAGCAACGTCACCACGACCGGCGAGGAATGGCATTTCCAGATTCGCAAGGTGCCGAACGGCGCCTGCACGGGGGCGCTGTTCGATCACCTGAAGGTCGGCGACACGGTTGGCCTCGACGGCCCCTACGGCATGGCCTGGCTGCGCGAAGATGCGCCGCGCGACGTGGTGCTGCTGGGCGGCGGCTCTGGCCTCTCGCCGATGGTGTCTCTGGCGCGTGCGGCCACTGCCAGCGAAAAACTCGCCGGCCGCAAGATCCACTTCTTCTACGGCGGCCGCACACCGCGCGACATCTTCGACGCGAAGCTCCTAAGCGTGCTGCCCGGCTATGGAACGCGGCTGCTGTTCCACCCGGCGATCTCGATGCCGGAAGCGGCCGAAACGCCGTGGACCGGCAAGGTCGGCTTCGTGCACGACTTCGCCAAGGAGATGCTCGGCGAGGGCCTGCGCGATTGCGAAATCTATTTCGCCGGTCCGCCCATGATGGCGCAGGCGATCACCAAGATGATCGTCGAGCTGAAAGTGCCCACCTCGCAAGTGCACTTCGACCAGTTTTTCTGATAACGCTCCGAACCATGGAGCTCCGGGAGGTTTGATGTCCAAGTTGAAACTGACACTGGCGTGCTGGAACTACGACCGCACCCGCGCGCTGCAGGACGGCTCCGTGCAGCCGGACGGAATCGATCTCAACTATCTCGATCTGCCGGTCGAAGAGACGTTCTTCCGCATGGTGCGCCATCGCGAGTTCGACGTCGCCGAAATGTCGCTGTCGTCCTACACCGTGTCGCGCTTTCGCGATCCGCAGCCGTTCGTGGCGATCCCGATCTTTCCGTCACGCTTCTTCCGTCACTCGTGCATCTATCTGAGCGCGAAATCCGGCATCAAATCGCCGAAGGATCTGATCGGCAAGAAAATCGGCGTGCCCGAATATCAGATGACGGCGCCGGTGTGGATTCGCGGCATCCTGTCGGACCATTACGGTGTGCCGGTCGACAGCGTCACCTACTGGACAGGCGGCGAGGAAGAACCGGGCCGTCCGGAAAAGCAGAAGCTC